>JAILLZ010000128.1 GCA_024692885.1 Lachnospiraceae bacterium
GGATGTTGCAACCCATAAAGAAACCATTGCAAGTGTTTGGTTGCTCCACGAAAAATATCTCCAAAGCACGTTGAAGTCAAGCTGTGTAAGAATGCTTCCAAGTGCCAGCAAAGGAACAGTAATCAAAAGTCTGTTTCGAATCTTTTTTTGCTCTAATCCTGTGATCTCGGAGAGTATTAATCTTGCTGATCGAAATGCTGTATCTCCGGAGGTTACCGGACATGCTACGACTCCGATGATTGCCAAAACGCCGCCGACTGTTCCAAGCATTCCTGTTGAGATTTCGTAGACTGTACCGGACTGTCCGAGAGAGCTTATTGCTTCAAAAAGCCCTCCTGTTTTTTCGTAAAAAGCTACTCCTCCGGCTGCCCATATTAAAGCAATTACGCTTTCTGATATCATGGCTCCGTAAAAAACTTTTCTGCCAACCTTTTCCGATGTGATACACTTTGCCATCATTGGAGATTGTGTCGCATGGAATCCTGAAATGGCACCGCAGGCAACAGTAACAAACATGTAAGGCCAAACAGGCAACCCTTCCGGATGATGATTGGAAAAGGTAAGTTCGGGAACTGTATATCCGCCATGAACTATACCAAATAAAATTCCGACTGCCATGATAATTAAAACGACACCAAATATGGGATAGAGTTTTCCAATAATCTTATCGATAGGCATAAGTGTAGCCAAAAGATAATAGATGAGAATCACCACAATCCAAAACTTCAAATCCAAACTGCCCGGTGTGAGGCGGGCCAAAAGAGCTGCAGGACTTGTTACAAACACGGTACCGGTAAGAAGTAAAAGCAAAACGGAAAATGCACGCATAAACCATTTGGCGCCACTTCCAAGATATTTCCCGGATAGTTCCGCTATGGACGCGCCATCGTTACGTTCGGAAATCATTCCACACATGTAGTCGTGAACACCACCGCCGAGAATCGCTCCAAATACAATCCATAAAAATACAACCGGACCGAAGCAGGCACCCATAAGTGCACCAAAAATCGGGCCTGTTCCGGCTATGTTTAGAAGCTGTACCAAAAAAGCTTTCCACGTCTTCATCGGTACAAAATCCACACCATCTTGTCTCGTGAAAGCGGGTGTCTCGCGCTCATCCGCACCGAATATTTTTTCCACAAGATTTCCGTAGAATAAAAATCCCAGCATTAATAATAGAAATGAAATCAGTAACGTAATCAAAGTGATTCCTCCTTTTTAACGTCTTCTGTCTTTTCCAGTTTCCTTATAATATTTTTCCTTATCATCGTACATCCTTTTTTCGGCATCATTCAGTAACTTCAATATGTCACAGCCTTTTCCGAAAGAATGACCCAAAGCGGCAATTCTGCCTTCATCATAAAGCTTTTTCTGGAGTTCGTTTATTTCATTCGAGAAACGAACTTCGTCGGTGTTCTCGACAATAATAACAAACTCATCACCACTCATTCTGCAGACATTCCCGTTAGGTATATATGTTGTCATTATATCAGCCACTTTTTTTATCAGTTGATCTCCGGCTTCGTGACCCAAATTGTCGTTAACATACTTAAGAGAATTAATATCCACAAAGGCTACTCCAACATTCTTACCATATGTAATACTATTGATGACCTCCTGATAACCTCTTCGATTCTTTAATCCGGTCAGGAAATCGTTATTGGAAATCTCACTATACATCATTGCCTTTGCAACTGATTCCGTGATAACTCGGGTCTGGATTATAGCATAGATAACGTTCATGGAAAGTGCAGCTACCACATAGCCGTATCTTATATTCGTATCCATCTTTACAAGTACAGTTCCCAAAACAGGCACTAAAACAATCATAACGACGAATACATGACTTTTGATTCTAAAGCTTTTGAACTTGAGAATATAAAGAATAAACATAAGAAAAAGGCAGATTCCGGGAACTAACTCTATGTATTCAAACCATGGACCGCGGACAAAAGTTCCTTCATTAACAGTAAAGAGTTTGCCGTTGGCAGAAAGTACCGTGCTGGCAATCATGTCGAATACACATAGAGCGGATATAACATAGCAAAATTTTTTTGAAAAGTTCTGCTCGCTTTCTGATATTAAATCATGTAAATAAAAGACGTAAACTATTACTAATAAATCAAGCAGTACAACAGCCAGATAGTTAACAGCGAATACAAAGACGGATAAATCCGGTCTTCCATCATAAAAATAAGCCAGTATTTCAAGGATTAATCCACAAAAAGTCAGCCACATACACAGACGGAAGTTTTGCGTTGCTTGTAGGATATCCTTTGGGACCTGGTATAGACCTATGATTATTGAAATAATGAAAAGTGCAGAGATTAGACTTGTCGCACCAAGAATTGTATTCATAACCTTCTCCTTG
>JAILLZ010000166.1 GCA_024692885.1 Lachnospiraceae bacterium
AGCCTTCATTTCTGCTTTTCTTACCTCAGCTTTCTTTTTAGCATATTCTGTATAATTTCCCTTATAGGAATAAACTTTATGCTGAAAAACTTCAATAACCTTTGTTACAACACGATCCAGGAAGAATCTGTCGTGGCTGACCAGAAGAACCGCTCCCTTATAAGACATTAGATAATTCTCAAGCCATGATATCGAGTTGATATCGAGGTGGTTCGTAGGCTCGTCCAACATAAGAAGATCCGGCTTTAAAACAAGTAATCTGGCGAGATTTACTCGGGTCTTTTGTCCTCCTGAAAGTTCTTCCATTTTTTTAGAGAATTCACTCTCCGAGAATCCAAGACCCTTTAATACGCCGGAAACCTCGCTTCTGTAAGTGTTTCCTCCTTGGCTGTCGAAGGTGTCGGTTAATCTGTGATACTTATCCATGTGAGCTTCAAGTTCATCATGTGAAATGTGATTCATTTCTTCTTCCATGGAACGAAGCTCTGACTCCATCTCAAGTATCTCAGGCCGCGCTGTAAGTACCTCGTCATAAATCGTATTATCGTCGGAATTATCGTTGCTCTGAGCCAGATATCCGATTTTTGCGTTCTTGGCAAGGGTTACCTCACCGCTGTCGGCTGAGAGTTCTCCGGTAATCATTTTAAGCAATGTACTCTTTCCGGCACCGTTTATTCCGACTATTGCAACCTTTTCATTGTCTTCTACGTGAAAAGATGCATCTTTAACTATTTCGTCCGTCCCAAAACTCTTTGACAGACTGTTAACGTTTAATATCATAATAATTTCTCAAGATTTGTTCTTATCGCTTTTATAAATCCTTCACTGTTCACAACATTAGGATTCTGAATAGTTGTGATAAGTGCAAGGTCCTTAGTCATTGTTCCTGACTCGATGGTATCGATACAAGCTTTTTCAAGTTTGTCAGCAAATACTTCCAGTTCCTTGTTTCCATCAAGTTCGCCTCTTTTTCTCAAAGCTCCTGTCCACGCAAAAATTGTTGCAACAGAGTTTGTTGAGGTCTCCTCACCTTTAAGATGTTTGTAATAATGGCGCTGTACTGTTCCGTGAGCAGCTTCATACTCGTAGTATCCTTCCGGAGATACGAGGACGCTTGTCATCATTGCAAGTGAACCGAATGCAGAGCTTACCATGTCACTCATAACATCTCCGTCGTAGTTCTTGCATGCCCAAATGAATCCACCCTCGGATTTCATGATTCTTGCAACAGCATCATCTATAAGAGTATAGAAGTATTCAAGATTCTCCTTCTCAAATTTCTCTTTGTACTCATTATCATATATTTCCTGGAATATATCCTTGAATGTATGGTCATACTTCTTTGAAATTGTATCTTTTGAAGCAAACCATAAATCCTGATGAATATCCAATGCATAGTTGAAACAGCTTCTTGCAAAGCTCTCAATTGATGCATTTATGTTGTGCTGTCCCTGAACAACTCCTGCTGATTCAAATTCATGAACAAGCACTCTCTCCTCTGTTCCGTCAGGTTTAGTATATACTAGCTCAACTTTACCAGGACCTGGAATCTTCATCTCAGAAGCCTTATATACATCTCCATAAGCATGACGGGCAATTGTGAAAGGCTTCTTCCAGTTTTTAACACATGGCTCAATTCCTTTTACAACGATAGGTGTTCTGAAAACGGTACCGTCAAGAATGGCTCTGATTGTGCCGTTAGGGCTCTTCCACATTTCTTTGAGGTTATACTCAGTCATTCTGGCTGCATTAGGTGTGATGGTTGCACACTTTACTGCAACTCCGTATTTCTTAGTTGCATTGGCGGAATCGATTGTGACCTGATCATTTGTCTCATTACGATATTCAAGACCCAAATCATAATATTCGGTGTTTAATTCAATGAAAGGATTTAAGAGCTCGTCTTTAATCATCTTCCAGAGAATTCTTGTCATTTCATCTCCGTCCATCTCTACAAGCGGTGTCGTCATTTTAATCTTAGTCATGTCAATTCCTCCTAATTGCAATAAGAGCAGGGGTAATTTGCCTCTGCTCTAATACTTTATCAGCCTTTAACAACGATATTTATAATTCTTCCAGGTACGTAGATTTCTTTTACTACATTACCAGTAAGCTTAGAACCCAAAGCTTCTTTTCCGGCTGCAACAGCTGCATCCTTATCAAGATCTTTGGCTATCATAACAGTGGTCTTGGTCTTTCCGTTTATCTGTACTGCAATTTCAATCTCGTCATCAACAAGATATTTCTCATCGAATTCAGGCCATCTTGCATCAAACACTGATGTGTCATGTCCCAAAAGTTCCCACATTTCCTCTGCCATATGCGGAGCAAATGGAGCAAGAAGAACTGTAAGAGTCTCGAGAGTTTTCTTATCTACACCCGTTTTGCCTGTGAGGTCAACAAGTTTATTATTGTATTCCATGAATGCTGAAATAACAGTATTCAAACTAAAGCTTTCAAGACGCTTTGTAATATC
>JAILLZ010000167.1 GCA_024692885.1 Lachnospiraceae bacterium
ATTAATGGCGGACGAAGAAACTATGTCCTATAACGCTAAGTGGGGTGGCACAATTCCGTTTCCTAGAGATGAATGGGAACCTTGGTATGAGGCGTGGGTGAGAAATCCCGGAGCACACCGGTATTATCGGTACTTAATGAACTCAGAGAATGAATATGTTGGTGAAATAGCATATCACTACGACAAAGCCAGAGATATTTATATCTGCGATGTTATTATTCTTGCCCAATATCGGAACAGAGGATATGGAACAGAAGGTATCCGGCAATTATGCCAAGCAGCAAAGAAGAACGGCATTTCAGTTTTGCATGATGATATTGCGGCTGATAATTCGTCATATCAGTTATTCCTGAAAAACGGATTTGAAATTGAGTATCAGAATGAAGATGTCGTTATGGTAAAAAGAATGCTATAGTTTTTGTTTGCGAAAGTTATTGCATAAATGTTAGCTAATTACATTTATGGAGGAATCTTATGATTAATCTTAGGAAAATCACAGAAGACAATTTTGAGACCTATGTTGTGTCGGAAATAATAAAGTCATTTTCAAATGAAGGAATTGACTATCGATTCTGCATTTTCTACTATCGTGGAAAAGATAAACGAAGTACAGGTGAAAATGAAATAGACTTGATTGTTGAGGAAAATGGAATACTATATCCTATCGAGATAAAAATGACAGGAAATCCCAAAGCATCAATGGGAAGTACAAATACTGTGTTAGATAAGATTCCTGATAAGAAAAGAGGACGCGGAGTAATACTTTGTTTGATTGACAAAAAAACTTACTTACGAGAAAACTTGATAGCACTTCCTTTAAAATATGTATAGTATGGTAATGAAAGTAGGTTTAGCTGCCTGTTCTAACGGGCATACAGATGAATGGGAAAATCAAATAGATGAAATTGTACAGGTTCTGAAGGGCTTTGGACTAGAGGCGGTGCTTGCTCCACACATAAAGGCCAGGGTGGATGATTTCAGTGGCACTGATGAAGAGAGAGCCGCAGATCTCATGCGCTTTTACACAGATGATTCCATCAAGGCTATATATGACATTTCCGGTGGGGATTTGGCAAATGGTGTGTTGAAGTATCTGGATTATGATTTAATAGCACGCTCAGATAAATTGTTTTGGGGTTATAGCGATTTGACCACAATAATAAATGCAATTTATACAATGACGGGGAAGCCTTCCGTTCTGTATCAGGTTAAGAATATGGTATTCTCACAGGCCGATTTGCAGATAAAGAGATTCGCAGACTACCTTGGTGGAAACACAGAACCATTGTTTAAATTGGCCTATAAATTCCTTCAAGGGAATCATATGGAGGGTGTGGTTGTTGGTGGCAATATCCGTTGTTTCACAAAGCTTGCCGGAACAAAGTATTGGCCGGATATGGCAGGAAAAATTCTTCTGTTGGAAGCCTTGGGCGGCGGCTCAGCACAGATAGCAACGCTTTTTACACAGTTGGAGCAGATAGGTGTTTTTGACAAAGTCAGTGGAGTAATTCTTGGTACATTCACAAATTATGAGAAAGAGGATTATGAGTTAACTGTCTACGATTTGCTGAAAATGCATATTCCAGATATGCTACCGGTTGCCTCGACCAAAGAAATCGGGCATGGCCATGATTCGAAGGCAATTGTTATTGGGGAGAAATTGACACTATGAGTATAGAAATTCTGTCAAAGGAATATACGGTAAAAGTCCTGAACGAACAAGACGTTCCGGCAATATACAGCTTATGTAGCAAAAACGCTTTATATTATAAGCATTGCCCGCCTTTTGTAACAGAGGAGAGCATCGAGGCAGATATGTCAGCGCTTCCGCCGGGAAGGACTTTAGATGACAAATTTTATGCAGGATATTTTGATGATGATAAATTAATTGCCGTCATGGATTTGGTGTTGGGATACCCGGATGATGATACAGCCTATATTGGTCTTTTTATGACTGATGTATCTGTACAGGGAAAAGGTGTTGGAAGCTCTATTATAAGCGAATTGAGTGGTCTTTTATGTAGTAAAGGTTTTTCTAATATTCAGTTGGCATGGGTGAAAGGAAATCCTCAAGCGGAGCATTTCTGGCATAAGAACGGATTTGAAGAGACCGGTAAAACATATGACAGAGATGATTACACCCTTGTGGGAGCACAAAAAACTATGGTTGTTCCGGTGACAGATAAGAATATTGATGAAGCGGCACGCATACATTCTATATCATGGCAGGAGTCGCATCGCTCTTTTTGTGATGAGGATTTCATCAATAAGCATAATACGGATCATCAAAGAGAATACATAGATAAGAAGATAAAAAACGGAAGCAGGTTTTATCTGCTTTGCGATAAGGCACCCATAGCTGTAGTGTCAATAACGGATGGCTTGATTGAGGATTTGTATGTCTTACCGGAACATCAGAATAGGGGTTATGGCACGCAACTTTTGGATTATGTTTTGGCAGTTATTGATCGACAGGAGGTAAAGCCAACTTTATGGATTTTGGCAAACAACGATGGTGCCAAAAGACTGTATCTGAGGAAGGGATTTGTTCCTACGGGAAAGGTTAATGCAATTACGGATAAACTCGATGAAATAGAGTATGTGTATAATTGACTCATTATAATTTTTACTGTATATTGTCTGATAATATTTCGCTAATGAAATAATAAAAACACATCTCAGGAGGGGCAGCTTATGGAGTTAATTAGAGTACAAGATTCGGATTACAGGAAGACATATGAACTGTATATGACATTTCCGGAAAACGACAACGGATATTTGAATAATGTCTACGGTTATAATTATGAACAGTTTCTTGAATGGATTGAAACAAAGCGAAACTGGTCCTTGGGGAAAGAACTTCCGGAAGGCTTCGTAGCTGATACAACCTATGTTTTAGTGGACGATGATGAATATGTTGGAGTGTTCAACCTTCGTCATTATTTGAATGATTTTTTGAGAGAGGGACCGGGACATATCGGTTACTGTATTTCTCAGAAGTACAGAGGAAAAGGTTATGCCACTAAGGGACTGAAAATGACACTCGAGAAAGCTAAGGAAAAGGGAATTGATGAGGCATATCTTTCCGTGAATAAAGACAATCCCGCAAGTCTTAGAGTGATGATAAAGAACGGAGCTTACATTCATCACGAAAACGAGAGTGAGTTTTTTACAAGAATAAAGAATAGCTGAACTTGTTTTAGAGTGAAACTATTATTGAAAAGGATATATCAAAAGAAAAGAGGGCAAACATTAATTGTTAATGTCTGCCCTGATTTAATAAGACGTATGTAATGTCGTTATCGTTTTCTTCTCTTAAAAGTGATAGCTACGACCAGACCTACTATAACAGCAGCGAATGATGAAATGAGCATCACCCAGTATTCTGTGGAAGCCTCAAGCACACTGGTTGCGGTTGAGGAATCTGACTCAGTATCCTCTGATGTAGTTTCTTGCTGGTCAAATCCGCCTTGAGGCATATCTCCATTTTGAGACATATCAGGAGCCTCGCCGTTTTCAGCCATCTCTGACATATCCGGAGCTTCACCGTTTTCAGCCATATCGGGCATTTCAGGCATTTCACCGCTCTCAGATATCTCTGTCTGCGTGGTCGCATCAGTAGTTTCGGATGTTGAACTGTCAAATGTACCGTTCATCTGACCACCGCCCATACGTCCACCACCCATCTCACCGCCACCCATGGTCATCATGCTTCCTGATGAGTTGGTGTAGGAGCCGTCTTCGAGTGTGATTTCTTCCTGAGTATCTCCGATTACAATGGTGTATGTACCGTCATCTTCAAGTAATGGAGAACTTATGATTACTGCTGAGAAACATACTGGTACGGTGTATTCTACGATTCTTTCTCCGTTTGAATTGAGGAGCGAGAGAGTAGTATTGTCTTCGGTGTTATCAAGCGTGTAAGTGATGGTTGCCTGTGATGAAGATTCATCCACTTCCTCAAGCATTGAGCTTCCACCTGCTGCTATAACAGTTCCTCCGTTTATCTGGAGGATTCCGCCGCTTTCACTACCGTAGTCCAAAGCGGTATTGCTTCCACTTCCGGAAAGACTTACATATACTGTTCCGCCGGAGATGATGATATCGCCGTTAGAGTCGATACCGTCGGCATCCATACCGCTTTCATTTATGATAGTGATGGTTCCGCCCATTATGCTGACGTATGTGGATTCTTCCTCTTCATCTGAGGCTGAACTGTCGTCAGTATTGTCAGTATTAGCAGCGGATTCATCATATGCCGGTTCACTGATAGCATCGGTCATTTCAGTAGTTTCAGAAGAGCCATCATCCATGCTTGGTGGAGTTACGCTCTCTGTGGTATCACTTTCTCCAAGATCAGTATTATTATCATCATTGTTACCATTTACATCACCTTCATTATTTACACTATCTGTAGTATTGGTATTTGCATCGTCGGATATATTATCCATATTACCAGCTTCGGTCATGTTATCCATCGGTGAAAAATCACCCATCTGCATCTGCCCGAAATCCGAGCTTCCTCCGTTTGCATTGATACCGTCATCGCTAGGGTAGATGGTTATGTCTCCGCCTGCGATATCTATCTGAACACCCTCGATTCCCTCGTAGCAGGTGTTGATAAGAATGGTTCCCGAAGCTATGTAGACATAGGATTCTGAATGAATTGCGTCATCTCCGGCATCGATTACAAGATTTGCTTCACAAAATCTGAAACTGTCGTTTACGTGAATGGCATCTGTTGCTGCCTCTATGGTGATATCACCACCTGTGATCACAAGGTCGTCGTTTGCATCTATTCCGTAATATCCCTCGGATACGATGGAAAGACTTCCGCTACCGTTGATGGTGAGATCGTCGTGTGCAAAAATAGTTCCGCCTGTGCCGTCGGCGAGGGCTTCCGAACTGTATTCAGCACCGCTTGTCATATAGTTTTCACTTCCCTCAGCCAGTGTGAGGAAAACTTTGTCTGCATTGTCCACCTGAAAACATGCGTCCTCAGAGTTTGATATAGTGACACCGTCAAGGAGTATCCAAACCTTTGAGTTGTCGTTTGCGTCCACGATGATACTTCCCTCGGAAAGTTCACCGCTTACCACATAGGTTCCGCTGCTTGCAATGACGAGGTTTCCGTCGTAAAAGTAGGCTCCCGAGCCGGACACCGTGCCGTCATCACCGTCGAGAGTGATGACTGTGGCATCGGTTGTATCCCAGTCTCCGTCCATGTCGTTGGTGGTGAAATTGCTGTCGTCGGAATGAGTTTCCGAATCCTCGTCCACCACCACTGTGATTCCGAGAGACTCACCGTTCATAAAAACTGCCGTAACAAGAAGCGCTATTATCATGAAGACAATGCAGATTTTATCGAAATGTCTGCTTGCTGACATAAATCGCCTCCTATGATTATCCCATGTAATCTCCGTTGTAACTTACGAGTACCGCGCTGTTTACACCGCTCATGTCTGAAAGACCGTTGATAAAGTCGGTGTTATCATTTTTGAGACGAATCTCCATGTTGAGCTCGATAAGACCCTTCTTGGCTGTCTTGCTCTTAACTACGTATTTTTCTACATTTGCCGCAAGGAAATCTTTTGCTTTAGACTCAGCCTCGTGGTCATCACATGAGATAACTACGATGTATGGGCTTGAAACCTGCTTTCTGTTTACAAATACCAAAAGAACGATTCCGATAAGGATACTTCCGAATACCGCAAGTGGGATCATTCCTGCTGCCAGTACGATACCGGCTGCTATTGACCAGAAGAGGAAAGCGATATCAAGAGGCTCTTTGATGGCGGTCCTGAATCGAACGATGGAAAGGGCACCGACCATACCTAAGGAAAGAACTACGTTTGAAGTTACCGCTAAGATTACGAGTGTCGTGATGAGTGTCAGAGCTACAAGTGTGATTCCGAAGTTGCTTGAGCACATTACGCCCTGATAGGTTTTCTTATAAACAAAGTAAATAAAGAGTCCCACGCAGAAGGCCAGAGCCAACGCTATTACCATATCAAATACTGTTACGCTTGTTACATTTTCCAGGAAACTGGATTTAAAAATATCACTGAATGTCATTTTGTTTTCTCCTAATATAAACTGATTTGTTGTTAATGTTTTTCTTATGTTTCGAATACTTTCTCTATAAATTATGTTTCTGAAATGATGAATTTATGGTTTCTGCTTACCCGTAGATACGGCACACTGCATATTTTGAAAATGCGCTTGATCTTATATTTGGAAGCTGCACTGCATATTTAATGATGTCAGGCAGGTATTCGTCCCATTTTACTTCGAGTATTATCGGGGCATCTCCGGCCGGAACAGTGATGCAGTCTGATTTCAAAAAGTCCACACACTTGAGACCTGTTCTTATGTTGTAGTCCAGTGTGACCCTCACATTTCCGGGACCGTATATAAAAGGCTCTCTCGTGTAATCAACGATGGTTGCAGGTTTTAGACCCTTTGATTTCATCTTTGAGTAAAGGTCTATGACCAGAGCTCTTTCACTGTGTGGCATCCACTCGAGATCGCCATCCACGATTTTCTGAGCTTCCTCGGCAGTGAGGTGACAACTCTGCTTGTTGCACAAACCGTTTATCTTGCTCTTTTTTTCCAGGTGGATGAGACTCGTGTTGTGATCGTAATAGCGGATGCGGAATTTTTCTCGCATGTTCACGCCGTCGATCTTTTCTCTAAGAGCAGTGTCGTACAGATTGTCAAAATAAAGACTTCTTATGAAGTAGGTCCCCTCAGTTGCATGAGGATCGAGACTTGCCACAGCGCTCATTCTCTGTCGGATCGCTATCCGATCTGAAGCGCTTATCTCATGTTTCCATTCATGTCTGAATTTTAAATCTTTCATAACAGCTACCTTTCTGTAGTCGAGTTCGTGTTACAGATGCCATAATATATGGGAAATGTGTACTATTTTTTTCCTTGATGTGAAAAAAATGTGTTTTGATTTAGTGAGAAAACAAAAAAGACCGGAATATCCGGCCTTATAATTGGTGTGCTGTTTTTATAGAAAAGAGTTTACCTAAGAGACTTCTTTAATAAAACAAAATATGTGATTGCAAGCATCAGGAAGGCTCCGACCCATGCGGCAACCTCCGACACGGCTATACCCGTGAAAGAGACTCTTCCGAGGGTGAAACCGAATATTAGACGCATGGCTACTTCAAGAAAACCGGAAAACATTGGAACAATCGTGTTTCCAAGCCCCTGAACAGAATAGCGGTAAACGAAAAGCCAGCCTAAAGCAATTAGCCCCATTCCAAGCACGGGCATGAATTCTGCGCAATACCCGATGGTAGTAGGATCGCTTATCATGGCCTTGGAAATGATTCCCGGAATCAGTATCTCAATAAGTGCCAAAGGAATGTTGATAATTGTGGATAACAATGCTCCCTGACGCACGCCGACTTTGATGCGGTCATACTTTCCGGCACCTTTGTTTTGACCAACGAAGGTGAGGACGGCAAGACCTACGGATATTCCGAACTGCTCAAAGAGGCCGGCAAACTTCATGCAAACAGAGTAAGCGGCAACGTAGGCGCTGCCCATGAGGTTTACAAAATACTGCAATATCATGGCACCGGTGGCAGTGATAGAATTCATAAATGCAACCGGTAGTCCCATTTTGAGTAAATCCATACATAGACTCTTCTGTGGAAGGTGAAAACCTTTTCCGCTGTCCGTTTCTTTCAAGATGGAAATATTAGCAAGTTTTACGCGGCAATATACAAAGGAGATAGCCTGGGCGATGACTGTAGCCACAGCAGCGCCAATAACTCCAAACCTTATCACCATAACCAGGAGAATATCCAGGAGTATATTTGAGATGGATGAAACTATCATGGCGACAAGGGGAGTTTTGCTGTCTCCGAGAGACTGAAGTATGGTTATAACAAGGTTGTTTAAAACCGTTACAAGAATCCCGGCAAGGATGACAATAAAATAATTATATGCATCAGCAAATATATCTTCAGGTGTTTTCATGAAGGAGAGCAGAGGATTAAGGGTTACTATACAGAGTATCGAAAAGAGGATACTTATTACGATACTTATGTAGTAGGCTGCCGAAACATAGCCCCGGAGAAGCTTGTAGTCTCCCTTGCCGAAAGACTGGGAAAAGTTTATCCCGAAACCTCTTGTGAGACCAACGACAAAACCGAGAATCAAAAAACTCAAGGTTCCTGAGGCACCGACAGCCGCAAGTGCAGCGTCTCCGATGCCTTTTCCGACTATAATGCTGTCCACCAGGCTGTATACCTGCTGAAAGAGATTTCCGAAAAGAAGGGGAAGGAAAAACATGACGATTTGACGCATGCTGTTTCCGGATGTCATATTGTTTGTTTCCATAATATATATCTACTTTCGTTTATTAATGTTGTTCTTCAAAATGAAGTTTGTGTATAGCCTGAGCCATGCGGTGGAACCGCTTAAGAACCAGACAATACCGGTGGATATCCATATTCCTATGGCGCCGAGTCCCATGTACTGTGTGAGCAGAATAGGAACCGTAAATCTTCCCAGAACCTCAACCACGCCGTTAAACATTGCAAAGAATGCATCTCCGATACCTGTGAGGACTCCCCTCACCACATATATCATGCCGAGAGCAAGGTAGAAGAGACTTGTGGTTCTGAGTCCTCTTGCTCCAAGGGCAATTATTTCAGGGTCCGAGACGAACATGGCTGTTATGGCACCGCCAAAGAGCTGCATGCTGATCATCATAACTATGGTGATGCACACCATGATGATGACTCCCTTTTTGTAGCCCTCATTCACACGGTCAAGTTTGTTCGCACCGTAGTTCTGTCCGCAGAAGGTGGCAATAGATGCACTCAATGTGGTGTAAGGCTGGTGTATCAGCTGCTCAATCCTGCAAGTGGCAGTGAAAGCCGCAACCACAACGGTTCCGTAGTTGTTTACAATTCGCTGAACCGCCATTCCCGAAATGGCAATGAGGGCAAACTGAAGGGACATTGGAACTCCGAGTCTGATTATCTTTTTGGCCAGATACGGAATGAACACCAGGTCAGCTTTCTTTAATTTAAAATATGGATTGACCTTATAAGCATATATTCCGCAGGTGGCCGCCGCTATAAACTGGGAGATTATGGTTGCGATTGCCGCACCTCTTATTCCCATGGAATAAACGTAAACCAGCAGGATATCCAAAAACACGTTTATTATTGCGGAGAGAATAAGAAAATACAGAGGGGATTTTGAATCACCCAGAGCTCTCAGCATGGCAGTGATGTAATTATATAAGGAAACGAATAATAGTCCGATGCACATGTAGCGCACGTAAGCAGAGGCATCGTACAGTATGGACTCAGGCGTGCTTAAAAGTCTTAAGAAACTTTCTGCGGAGATATAGCCTATAAGTCCGAAGACGACGGGAACGATGAGCATTATCATTCCGGTGTTTGCGATGCTCTGCTTTACCTTTTCATCGTCGTGAGCTCCGTAAAACTGGGAAACAATTATTCCACCGCCACTTCCTATACCGTTGCAGAGTGCAAAAAACAAAAATGTGATGGAGCCTGTGGCTCCTACCGCAGCCAGTGCATCGGCTCCAACAAAACGGCCGACTATGACGGAATCAGCCAGGTTGTACACCTGCTGAAAAATGTTTCCGATGAGAGCCGGAAGAGCGAAAATAATAATATGTTTAACAGGATTGCCGACAGTCATGTCAGTTGTGTGATTCTTCATATAGACATAACACTCCATTTTATTATTGAAATAAGCGACGATAAATATAATACTGTTGTCATACAGATTCTTCTTATGATTCGACATAAGTTTTCTCATTTTTTGTCAAAAAGGGGACGGGGAAATGGATTACAGCAGATACGAGATATACGATTTTGACAACAGAAGCGCCTTCAATATGTCCACGGGATATAACGACAGAAGCTACCACAATCATTGGCATTCCTATGGTGAGATCATTCTGGTGGGCCCCGGAGAAAAGAATACCTACAAGGTAAACCAGAATACCTACAGTCTGGTGGAGGGAGATTTTGTCCTTGTGTGGCCTATGGAGATGCACGCCGTTTTGGATGCGGACAGGAAGGAGTCTCTCGTTATCCAGTTCAGCAACGCCTTTGTGAACAGCCTTTTTGACCTGCAGAGAATCATGCATTTTTACAGGAACCTTCACGTTGTCTGCATAAACAGTCATCCCGAGCTGGCAAAGAAACTAAATGATATAACACAGAAAATGAAGAGTATCTTTTTCGGAGGACAGGCAAACAGGGAACTGAAATGCTGTATGCTCCTCATGGAGTTTATGCTCACCCTGGACGAGCACAGGGACGAGTTTGTGCCGGAACTCTCAGCGGGGGCGCATAATGACTACGAGGATGATGTAATGCGCAGGATGATGAGGGTTACGGACTACATTAAAAACAACCTCACGGCGGATGATCTTTCCCAGGGAGCCATGGCACAGATGGCCGGCATAAGCAGAGACTATTTCTCCAGAATATTCAAAAATGTGACCGGAGTAAACTACAGCAAGTGGCTCAACATTATCAGGATGGAGAAAGCCACGGAGCTTCTTTCAAATAAGAAGATTTCTCTCACTGAGGTGGCAATGCTCTCGGGATTTCAGAGCATACCTACATTTAACAGGGTGTTTCACGAGATGAAGGGCATGTCACCCGGAGAGTACAGAAATCTCTTTGAGGGTGAGGACAAAGAATAGACAAAAAATGATAACTGCCAATCCAAAGTCTAAGAGGAGAACAATATTCCCAACTGTTACCATATAGGGCGGAGTTTAAACCATATGAATTTCAGGAGGGGAAAATGGATAACATAAATATTGTTAATGGACCACAGAACGTTTCCAGAATAATCCTTGGATGCATGAGAATGCCGGCTTTGGATGTGAATGGGGCAGCGGACATAATAAAATGCGCGGCTGAGCTTGGCATCAACTTTTATGACCACGCCACTTGCTACGGTGACGGCGAGGCGGAAAAGCGGTTTGGGGATGCTTTTCCGCTGACAGGTCTTAAGAGAGAAGACATTATCATTCAGAGCAAGTGCGGTCTTCACTTTGACAGAAAAGAGTTTGACTGGAGCAAAGAAGACATTTTAAAGAGTGCGGATGAGAGTCTCGCAAGACTTAAGACTGACTATCTCGACGTGCTCCTGCTTCATCGCCCGGATCTGCTTTTTGACCCGGAGGAAGTGGCAGAGGCTTTTGACAAGCTTTACAAGGACGGAAAGGTAAGACATTTTGGTGTGAGCAACGTCACACCGGGAGAGCTTGAGCTTTTGAAAAAGTATGTGAAGCAGCCGTTGATATTCAACCAGCTGCAGTTCTCTCTGGATCAGACACAGCTCATTGATGCGGCGATGTATCTCAACAACACCACAACTGATCGCTCCACGGACAGAGACAACGGTATACTGGATTATTGCAGACTGAACGACATCACAATCCAGGCATGGTCTCCGCTTCAGATCGGTATGTTCAAGGGATGCTTCGTGGATCATCCGGACTTCCCTGAGCTTAATGCGGCATTGGCAAAGGTTGGAGCAAATTACGGCATTTCAAAGACCGCAGTTGCCATAGCATGGATTTTGAGACATCCGGCCAAGATGCAGGCCATAGTGGGAACAATGAACCCTGAGCATCTGAAGGATATTTGCGATGCTACAAAGGCTAAGCTCACACACCATGAGTGGTATGAGCTGTACCTCGCTTCAGGAAAGTTCCTTCCGTAAAAAGCCACTTATTCATCATACATATTAATAAGGACTATAAGTAAAAATTAAATAAACCGAGGGATTATCACCTTGAAATGCAATACTACATGTGGTAGTATTCTTCTAGCCTGTGTGTGGGTTGACGGAACATTTATTAATGTATTAACAAAATTGATACGTGTATAAACTTTACGTCAACCGGTGAAGGCTGGAAAAAAATATATTGAGAATTATAAGAAAAAAAGAGAAATCTTTTTTTTTTTGTATAATTTACCATTCGCATGAAAGAGGTGACCGAATGAAAGCATTTTTGATACTTGAAGACGGCACTGTTTTTGAAGGGGTCAGCATAGGCTCCACGAAGACAGTCATTAGCGAGATTGTATTCAACACATCCATGACAGGATATCTTGAGGTTTTGACCGATCCATCTTATGCCGGACAGGCAGTCGTTATGACTTATCCTTTAATAGGAAACTATGGTGTTACACCGGACATGGAATCTAAAAAAGCGTGGCCGGATGCGTACATCGTCAGAGAACTTTCACGTAAACCAAGCAACTTCAGATGTGAGGGAACTATTCACGAGTTTCTTGAAAAATATGATATTCCGGGCGTTGCAGGAATCGACACCAGAGCTCTTACTAAAATATTGAGAGAAAAGGGTACTATGAACGGAATGATCACAATCGACGATGATTATGATTTGAACGAGATTCTTCCTAAATTAAAGGAGTACAAAGTCGGAAACGTGGTTGATGCTACAACCTGTTCTGAGAAATACACCTTAAACGGAAACGGAAAGAAAGTTGCGCTCATGGACTTCGGAGCAAAAAACAATATCGCTAAATCTTTAAACAAAAGGGGATGCGAAGTTACGGTTTATCCTGCACATACTACTGCAGAGGAAATCCTGGCTACAAATCCTGACGGAATCATGCTTTCAAACGGACCGGGAGATCCGGAGACAAACGTTGAGATAATAGAAGAGATTAAAAAGCTGTACAACAGCGATGTTCCGATTTTTGCAATCTGCCTTGGTCACCAGCTTATGGCGCTTGCAACCGGAGCAAAAACCTACAAAATGAAATACGGTCACAGAGGAGGAAACCATCCTGTAAAAGATCTTTCGACAGGACGTGTTTATATATCATCGCAGAACCACGGTTATGCGGTTGATACCGACTCTCTGGATGAAAAGATTGCGGAGCCTGCCTTTGTGAATGTAAATGACGGAACAAACGAGGGACTTAAATATGTAGGTAAAAACATATTTACTGTACAGTTCCATCCGGAGGCATGCCCGGGACCACAGGATTCGGGATACCTTTTTGACAGATTTATAGAAATGATGGGAGGAGCCAACTAATGCCAAGAAATAATGACATAAAAAAAGTACTTGTTATAGGTTCGGGTCCAATCGTTATCGGACAGGCTGCGGAGTTTGACTATGCAGGAACTCAGGCTTGCCGCTCTTTGAAAGAGGAGGGCGTAGAGGTTGTTCTCGTAAACTCAAACCCTGCCACCATCATGACAGACAAAGAAATAGCTGATGAGGTTTACATCGAGCCTCTCACCGTTCCTGTTTTGCAGGAAATAATAAAGAAGGAAAAGCCTGACAGTGTGCTTCCTACACTTGGAGGACAGGCAGGACTCAACCTTGGTATGGAGCTCTCCGAGTCGGGATTTTTGGCTGAAAACGGAGTGCGCCTCATAGGAACTACAGCCGAGACAATCTTTAGAGCAGAGGACAGACAGGCATTTAAGGACACCATGGAAAAACTCGGTGAGCCGGTTGCTGCTTCACTTGTCGTTCACTCAGTGGAAGAGGGAATCAGGTTTACAAACACCATCGGTTATCCTGTAGTTCTCAGACCTGCTTACACCCTCGGAGGAAGCGGCGGCGGTATCGCCCACAACGAGCAGGAACTCATCGACATCCTCACAAACGGTCTCAGACTCAGCCGTGTTCACGAGGTTTTGGTCGAGAGATGTATCGCAGGCTGGAAGGAAATCGAGTACGAGGTAATGCGTGATGCCGCAGGAAACTGCATCACAGTCTGCAACATGGAAAACATCGACCCTGTCGGAGTTCACACGGGAGATTCCATCGTAGTTGCACCTTCTCAGACACTTGGAGACAAGGAATACCAGATGCTTCGTACATCTGCTTTGAATATCATAACAGAACTTGGAATCACCGGAGGATGTAACGTTCAGTACGCATTGAAGCCGGACTCTTTCGAGTACTGTGTTATCGAGGTAAACCCTCGTGTTAGCCGTTCTTCGGCACTCGCTTCAAAGGCTACAGGTTATCCTATCGCAAAGGTTGCCGCTAAGATTGCCCTTGGTTACACACTTGATGAGATTAAAAACGCAATCACCGGAAAAACATATGCAAGCTTCGAGCCGATGCTTGACTACTGCGTAGTAAAAATCCCAAGATTGCCTTTCGATAAATTTATTACAGCTACAAGAACACTCACCACTCAGATGAAGGCTACCGGTGAGGTAATGAGTATCTGCACAAACTTCGAGGGAGCTTTGATGAAGGCCATCAGATCTTTGGAGCAGCATGTGGATTGCCTCATTGCTTATGATTTTGACAAAATCAGCGACAGAGAACTTGAAGCACAGCTTTCGGTTGTGGACGACAGAAGAATCTTC
>JAILLZ010000246.1 GCA_024692885.1 Lachnospiraceae bacterium
TCATATCCGGCATTTAACAATTCCACGCAGGTATGACTTCCTATATAACCTGCTCCGCCTGTAACCAATATTGCCATAGTGAATCTCCTTTTCATTTGTAATATTGTATTTTTTCTCATTATACTACTGTCGAAATCTTATTTTAAGCAAATTTAACCATATATATGCAAAAAAAATTATTTTGCTGTATTATTGTATATTGGTAAAAAAAATACACCGGAATTAACCGGTGTATATAAATCTATATTAAGCAATAGCTTTCTTAGCTACATCAACAAGTGATGTGAATCCAGCAGCATCGTTTACTGCGAGATCAGCAAGCATCTTTCTGTTGATATCAACATTAGCTACCTTAAGTCCGTGCATAAGCTGGCTGTATGACATTCCGTTCATTCTAGCTGCAGCGTTGATACGTGCAATCCAAAGCTGTCTGAACTGTCTCTTCTTCTGCTTTCTTCCAGCATATGAGCTTGTAAGAGCTCTCATAACTGACTGCTTAGCGATTCTGTACTGTTTAGATCTTGCTCCTCTATATCCTTTTGCAAGCTTTAATACTCTGTTATGTTTCTTCTTGGCGTTTAAGCCACCTTTAATTCTTGCCATTTTAATATCCTCCTAACACAAATCTTACAGATAAGGTAAAATCTTCTTCATTACCTTTACGTTTGTTGCATCTACAGTTGTAGCTTTTCTAAGGTTTCTCTTGTTCTTAGTTGTCTTCTTTGTAAGAATGTGTCTCTTGTAAGCTTTATTTCTCTTAAGCTTTCCTGTTCCTGTAACTTTAAAACGCTTAGCAGCTGCTCTGCTGGTTTTCATCTTTGGCATGGTGTATATCCTCCTTAAAGTTATTTCTTTTCAGCTAGTACCATACTGATACTTCTACCCTCAATTTTTGGTGCTTTTTCAACGACAGCAACTTCCGCAAGGCTTTCAGCAATATCGTCAAGAATATGCTTGCTGCTCTGCATGTGGGCCATCTCACGTCCTCTGAATCGAAGTGTAACCTTAACTCTGTTACCCTTCTCAAGAAACTTCTTAGCATTGTTGACCTTTGTATTAAGATCGTTTGAATCAATGTTCGGTGAAAGACGAATCTCTTTGAGTTCAACAGTCTTCTGCTTTTTCTTTGCTTCCTTGTCTCTTCTTGTCTGCTCATATTTGTACTTTCCGTAATCAATAATCTTGCAGACAGGTGGTTTTGCTGTAGGAGCAATCTTTACGAGATCAAGCTCAGCTTCATCAGCAAGTTTCTGTGCTTCTCTGGATGACATTATTCCTAACTGCTCACCGTTTTCCCCGATCAGACGAACTTCTTTGTCTCTGATCTGTTCATTAATCATTAAATCGCTAATTGTTTTGCACCTCCGCTAATAGCATAAAAAAAGTGGATAGTCAGACTATCCACAGTAAATACATAACAAAACCAAAATGGTTTGATATTAACCCGTAGTCGTTCGCTGACGCTAAAGGTGAGAGTGGATACTCTGCTTTCTTTTCTTACAACTCTGATAACTTAACACAAATATGTTTTTGTGTCAACAAGGTTTTTAAAGTTTTATTAATTTGGTTTCTCAACCGGTTTGAATGTTCTTTCCTCATAGCCCGAATTCTTCTTATCGGTATCGGCAATGGCCTCCTGACAGAATGCAAGCTGTGAGTTGACCGGAGTCTTTCCTCTCCTGTCCGCCTTCTCATAGGTTCCGTCCTTCTTTAATACGGAAGCCTTGATGTTATCTTCAAGTTCCATGTAGAGAATATGCTTCGCCTTCTCTTTAAGGCGCTCATCAGTAACAGGAAATACTATTTCGATTCGTTTGTCAAGGTTTCTCGGCATCCAATCGGCACTTCCCATATAGATTTCCTCATTTCCGTTATTGTAAAAATAGAAAATACGGCTATGCTCAAGGAAATTGCCGACTATAGATCTAACGGAAATGTTTTCACTTATATTCGGTATTCCAACCCTAAGGCAGCAAATACCTCTTACTATAAGTTCTATTTTGACACCGGCTACGGAAGCCTTATAAAGGGCCGCGATTATATCTCTGTCACAGAGTGAATTCATTTTGGCTACAATATGGCCCTTCTTTCCGGCTTTGGCAGCTTTTTCCTCACGCTCAATAAGTTTTATAAACTTATCCCTCATCCAAATAGGAGCTACGACAAGTCTGTTCCATGCTTCAGGCTCTGAATAACCGGAAATCATGTTAAACACGGCGGTAGCATCCTCTCCGAACACATCCGAGCATGTAAACATACCGCAATCAGTGTAAAGCTTGGCAGTGGAATCGTTGTAGTTTCCCGTTCCGAGATGAACATATCGTTTTATGCCATCCTCCTCACGTCTCACTACCATGGCTATCTTGCTGTGTGTCTTTAATCCGACAACCCCGTAAATAACGTGACAGCCTGCCTGCTCAAGTTTTCTTGCCCAGACAATATTGTTTTCCTCATCAAATCTCGCTTTAAGCTCAACAAGAACAAATACCTGTTTTCCGTTTTCTGCAGCATTTGCCAACGAGGCTATTATAGGAGAATTTCCGGAAACCCTGTACAATGTCATCTTTATGGCAAGTACATTAGGATCAACCGAAGCCTCCCTGATAAATCTGACAACCGGCTCAAAGCTCTGATATGGATGATGCATGAAGATATCACCTTTTCTGATTGCATCAAAGATGGATTCTTCCTCTGTAAACTCAGGAACCGGTCTAGGAGTGTATCCTTCATATTTAAGATTGTCGTGACCGTTTATTCCATATAACTTCATGAGGAATGTGAGGTCTATAGGGCCGGTAATCTTATATATCTCGTTTTCCGTTATCTCAAGCTTCTTTATAAGGAATTTAAGAATACGCTTATCGACTGTAGCTTCTACTTCGAGTCGGATTACTTCCCCCCACT
>JAILLZ010000257.1 GCA_024692885.1 Lachnospiraceae bacterium
TGTAAAAAAACGTCAGGAAGAAAGACGTCAGAGACAATTGCTCGAGGAGCATCGCAGAGATATGATTGCAAAAAGACGCGCACTCATATTTATGGTATTTTGTGTACTTGCTCTTTGCTTGAGCAGTTTTACAATGCTTTATTTAAATTCTCAGGTTACAAGCCGGGCAAAAAGCGTTGCAAGACTTCAGTCTGAGTATGCAAAGATAAAAGATGACAACGATGCCAAGGAGAGAAATAACAGCCTTTCACTGAATTATTACGAGCTCAAGTCAAAAGCTGAGGCACTCGGCATGGCTCAGGTGTCCGGAGAGCAGATAGTAGTTTTCTCGTTGGACGAAGATGACTACATGGAGCAGAGCAAGAACATAGAATAGTTTATATTTATGACAAAAAAACTACATATTGTAGCTGTACTATTGGCACGAAGCATTTTTGAATGTTTCGTGCTTTTTTTATGCGGAAGCATTCAAAATATGTTAGAATGATAGGGCAATTCAGTCCATTACGGAGGATGAAAATGGAAATTCATAATTTTGCAAACATAAAAGACGTAGAGGCGGAGCTTGAAAAGAACGGACATCTTGAAGCCTTTTCTGAACTCATGGTTCATTACGAGTGTGCCATGCTTGAAGTGAAGACAAAACTTGATGTTTTGAATACCGAGCTTTCACTTCATTCAGACCACAATCCATTCGAGTCAATAAAAAGCCGACTCAAAAAACCCATAAGTATTTATGAAAAACTGAATAG
The DNA here is from genome assembly GCA_024692885.1 of Lachnospiraceae bacterium. Taxonomy (GTDB): domain Bacteria; phylum Bacillota; class Clostridia; order Lachnospirales; family Lachnospiraceae; genus JAILHT01. Next base: position 753 of record JAILLZ010000257.1, read on the forward strand.
ACTGGGGTTGGAATTTACCCCTGAAAACATAGAAAAAACGCTGAATGATGTAGCGGGAATACGTGTTATCTGCTCGTTCCCGAACGATATTTATTATCTTGCCGAGTGTATCGCGAAGCAGGACGATATCAAAATCATTCAAAAGAAGGATTACATTTCAAATCCAAAGCCAAACGGCTATAGGAGCCTTCATCTTATAGTGGAGATTCCGATTTTTCTTATGCAGGAGAAGAAAAACATGAGGGTTGAGCTTCAGTTCAGAACCATCGCAATGGACTTCTGGGCAACACTGGAGCACAAGATGAAATACAAGAAAAATATTAAAAACCCTGAGAGCATTCAGGATGAACTGTATTACTGTGCCGAGCTCATTTCACAGCTTGACGGCAGAATGCAGCAAATCAGAACAAAGATAGAAAAAGAGGATGAAGAAGAGGAATGCGAATGACACTTCCTTCAGATTTTACAGATAGAATGAAAGAATTGCTCGGAGAAGAATTTGATGCTTTTCTGGCAAGTTATGATAAAAAAGAAATAAAGGGACTAAGACTTAATCTTTTAAAGGGAGATAAGGCAAAGTTCGAAAAAGCAGTGAAAAATGCCATTTCAGGAGTGGATTTTGATAGTGTGAAATGGTGCGAAGAAGGATACTGTTACAGTGATTCAGCCGAAGACGATCGCGATATACAAAAAAGACCGGGCTCAAACCCATTACATGAGGCTGGGGCATACTATATACAGGAGCCTTCGGCCATGCTTCCGGTCACTTTGCTTGATGTGAAGGAAGGTATGCGCGTTTTGGATCTCTGTGCATCACCGGGCGGAAAGAGTACACAGATAGCTTCGTATCTTGGAAACACCGGATTTTTGATGTCAAACGAAATCAATCCGGCAAGAGCGAAAAACCTCTCTGAGAACATAGAGCGAATGGGTGTGAGAAACGCCTATGTAACCAACGAGGACAGTGGAAAACTGGCGAAACTTTTCCCATCATATTTCGACAGGGTATTGGTGGATGCCCCTTGTTCAGGCGAGGGAATGTTCAGAAAGAATTCCGACGCTGTAAACGAGTGGAGCATAGAAAATGTGAAAATCTGCGCCGACAGGCAGGATGAAATCATAAGAAACGCATATATAATGCTCGCTCCCGGAGGAAGGATGGTATACTCTACCTGCACATTTGAGCGGGATGAAAACGAGCGCACCATAGAGAACTTTCTTTCGGAATACCAGGATATGAGCCTTCTTGAACAGCGAAGAATCTGGCCGCATAAAGAAGCTGGCGAGGGCCATTTTGTAGCGGTTTTATCCAAAGAAGGCAGCGAAGAAAAAAACAACAACATGAGTCTCTACGGAGAGGAAAAGGGTGCCTCAGAATCGGAACTCAAGGAATACAGAAACTTCGAGAAGGAGTTTCTTAATAAAAGGTTCGAAGGAGTATTTTACAAGTCGAAGGATATGCTGTATCTTTTGCCTTTCGGGGCTCCTTCAATGAAGGGACTAAAGGTCTTAAGACCGGGGCTTCACCTTGGAACCATCAAGAAAGACAGATTTGAGCCGGCACATGCGTTTGCCATGGCACTGACTAAAGAAGAAGTCAAAAACTCAGTTAGCTTCGATGCAACAGATGAGAGAATCTTGAAATACATTGCCGGCGAAACAGTAAATATATCCGGAAACAAGGGCTGGAACCTTGTACTATGCGAAGACTACAGCATAGGCTGGGGCAAACTCACAGGAGAGATTCTGAAGAATCACTACCCGAAGGGACTTAGGAGATATCTTTAGGGATAAAATAAATAGCTATTAGGAAACTTAACTATCGAATACATAAAGAAAAGATACGTAAGAGGAAAAGGAGAAGAGTATGACACAGGAAAAATTGCTAGAATTATTGGGGGACATGTCTCTGCAGGAAAAAGTAGACCAGCTTCTGCAGCTGCATGAGTTTTTCTATACAGGAAATCAGGAAGAAGTAGCCACAGGCCCTGCAAGAGAGATGGGAATCACAGAGGAGGACATCACTCAGGCAGGAAGTATCTTAGGAAGCTACGGCGCAAAGAAATTAAAGAAGCTTCAGGATGACTACATGGCAAAACAGCCACACCACATCCCGATGCTTTTTATGATGGATGTCATCCATGGAATGAAGACAATATTCCCGGCTCCTATAGCACAGGGAGCAGCCTTTGATCCAAAGATTGGAAAGATGGCAGCTGATATAGCTGCAAGAGAGGCTGCTGTAACAGGACTTCACGTAACATTTTCACCGATGGTAGACCTTGTCAGAGATGCAAGATGGGGACGTGTAGTGGAATCCACAGGAGAGGATCCATATCTCAATGCCGAGTACGCAAAGGCAATAGTAGAAGGATTCCAGGGTGAGAACAACGACCTTACCGAAAAGTTCAAGATAGCAAGCTGTATCAAGCATTTTGCAGGTTATGGCGGAGCGGAAGCAGGAAGAGATTACAACACGGTTGAGATGTCACGTCCGGCATTCAGAGAGTATTATTTGAAGAGCTATAAGGCCGGAATCGATGCCGGAGCAGCTCTTGTTATGACAAGCTTTAACACTGTTGAGGGTGTGCCTGCCAGCGTAAACAAATGGCTTATGAGAGATATCCTTAGAAAAGACTTTGGCTTTGACGGAGTCCTCATTTCAGATTATGCCGCTATAGAAGAATCAATTTATCATGGAGTTAGCGAAGATAAGAGAGATGCTGCAAAGAAGGGAATAGAAGCCGGTGTCGATATCGATATGATGACAGGCTGCTATGCCGCAAACCTTGCAAAACTTGTCGAGGACGGAGAAGTGGACGAGAAGCTCGTTGATGAGGCGGTACTTCGAGTACTTGAGCTTAAGAACAAGCTTGGTCTTTTCGAGAATCCATACAAGGATGCCGACGAGAAGCTTGAGAAGGAAATGATTCTTTCCATGCCTCACAGAATCGCAGCAAGAGAAGCCGCAGCGAGAACCTTTGTACTCCTCAAAAACGAGACTGATGACGGTGGATTTAAGTATCTTCCGCTCAAAGAAGGAAAAAAGACAGCATTTGTCGGACCGTTTGTCGAGAGCCAGAGCATCATGAGTGCCTGGGCAGTGACAGGAGACGAGGATTCATGCGTATCGGTGGCACAGGCTTTGAGAGAAACATTCGGAAGCAAATATCTTTATGCAAAGGGCTGCGAGATATTGGGAGACGATGTGAAGATTCCTGGATTCAGAGGAATGGTTCACTATCCATCAACACCTGAAGAGACAGAAAAGCTTTATGTCGAGGCAGAAAACGTTGCTAAGGATGCTGAGCAGGTTGTACTTTTCCTCGGTGAAGATACAACTGAAACAGGAGAAGCTGCAAGTAAGGGATTCATTGAACTTCCTGAAGTACAGCAGGAACTTCTTAGAAGAGTGCATAAAGTAAACGATAACATTATCGTGGTACTTTTCACCGGAAGACCACTTGATCTTAGAGAAGTAAGTGAATTGTCAAAATCAATTCTCGTTGTTTGGAGACCCGGAACAGAGGGCGGACATGCTATTGTTGACGTTCTCACAGGCAAGAGAGGACCTTGCGGCAAACTTCCTATGAGCTTCCCTTACTGTGTGGGACAGGTTCCTGTACACTACGACAGCCTCGTTACGGGAAGACCTGCAGAACCGGGAACAACAGAGAAATTCAAATCAAGATACTTGGATATACCGAACGAACCGTTATATCCGTTCGGATTTGGACTTACATACACTACTATTGCCATGTCGGATGTGAAGCTCGACAAGAGCGAGATGACTGCGGACGGAAAGATTACCGCTACAGTCACTGTTAAAAACCTCGGAGACGTGGTAGGTGTCGAGACACCACAGCTTTACATCCATGATGTGAAGGCATCCATTGCAAGACCCGCAAAGCAGCTCAAGGGCTTTGAAAAGGTTGAACTTATGCCGGGCAACGCATTTGATGTGAAGTTTGAGATTACAAAGGATATGCTGACCTTCGTGGACGGAGAAGGAAATGAAGTGCTGGAGAAGGGCGAATTTGAAGTGTTCGTTGGATTCGATTCTGCCACGACAAACAAGGCGTCATTTGTGCTGAAGTAATATTTCTTTTGTCTTTTAGGGGGTGCATAATTATGCGCAGCGGCTGGTTTGAGAGGCGTGCAGATTATGTATTATGTCTTTCGGACGCTCTCGCTCTGAATCAGACGTAGCGGTACGTAATGTGTCGCCGCTTAGCACGTTATGTATTCATAAATGATACATAACGCGCTAAATACCGCCACATAAGTACCGACGTCTTCAACAGCCGCCAGACATAACACATAATCCGCATGCCTATCTAGACAGAGAAGCACATAACCTGCACCCGTATAATCAGTGAAAAGTATTATTTCAAATGCAAATGAATCCTTTTCGACGAGATGGATTCGAACCCGGATGAGGCGAACACAAGTGAGCGCCTCACAGGCAAAAGGCACATTTTAAAGTCGTGAAGATGTTTTCGATGTCTTATTCTGTTATTGCAGAGGGAAGTATGCGTATGGCAATCAAACATTTCATATCGTGGGTAATATGGTGTTATACTAATTATTTGGTTGCAGGTATGTATTGATGTTTTTAGCTATGCAAGTAATATGTTATGCAATTCCGGCTTCTGGAGACGTCGGCACTTATGCACTGTATTCCAAGTGCATTATGTGCCGTTACGTTGGAAGCAGAGCGAGAGCGTCCGGAAGGCATAATATATTACTTTGCATAATAAAGAGGATACGTCTGATTCAGAGCGAGAGCGTCCGGAGAACATAACACATGATTATTGAACAGTTTTTTGTTCAATAATATATCATTTGCACCGCAAAAAAAAGAGATTTAAAAGGAGAGAAACAATGAACGGCTTTCTGCCTGTCTCAAAAAAGGATATGGAAGAACTTGGTTGGGATCAGGTGGATTTTGCCTTCGTCACGGGTGATGCCTACGTGGATCACTCCTCCTTTGGCCCTGCAGTAATAAGCCGTGTCCTTGAAGCTCACGGCTTTAAAGTTGGTATGATACCGCAGCCGGATTGGAAAGATGACAGCAGTATCACTGTTTTTGGAAAACCTAGATTGGCCTTTTTGGTCTGTGCCGGAAACATGGATTCCATGGTGAATCACTATACCGTTTCCAAAAAGAGAAGACACAATGACAGCTATTCACCCGGCGGAGTGGCAGGAAAACGCCCTGACCACGCCACTGTTGTTTACGGGAATCTCATAAGAAAAACATACAAGGATGTTCCAATCATAGTGGGAGGAATCGAGGCAAGCCTTAGACGACTAGCGCACTATGATTATTGGAGCGATTCCATGAAAAGAAGTATTCTTCTTGATTCGCAGGCAGATCTTGTTTCTTACGGGATGGGAGAGCACAGCATGGTGGAGATAGCCGAGGCTCTCGACAGCGGGCTCGATGTAAAAGATATCACTTTTATAGACGGTACCGTTTACAAGACGAAGGATAGGGAAAGCATTTATGATGCGATAATGCTTCCGTCCTATGAGGAACTGAAAGAAGACAAGCTGGAATACGCCAAAAGCTTTAATATCCAATATGAAAATACCGATCCTTTTACAGCCAAAAGAATGGTTGAGCCATATAAAGATTTTTACGTGGTTCAGAATCCTCCGTCAAAACCATTGACACAGATGGAAATGGACGATATTTATGAGCTCCCGTATGTGGGAACCTATCATCCGATGTATGAGAAAGATGGTGGAATACCTGCAATTTCTGAGATAAAGTTTTCCATCACAAGCTGCAGAGGCTGTTACGGCGGCTGTAGTTTCTGTGCTTTGGCTTTTCATCAGGGAAGGATAGTTCAGGCAAGAAGTCATGAATCCATTATCCGCGAGGCAAAGCAGATGACGGAGAACAAAGACTTTAAAGGTTACATTCATGATGTGGGTGGACCGAGTGCCGAGTTCAGAGGTCCTGCCTGTGACAAGCAGATGACCAAGGGCGTATGCAAAAACAAACAGTGTCTTTTCCCGAAGCCATGCAAAAACTTAAAGGTGGACCACAGCGACTACGTTTCGCTTCTTAGAAAACTCAGAAAACTTCCGAAGGTAAAAAAAGTGTTTATCAGATCGGGAGTAAGATTCGATTATGCGATGGCCGACAGGGATGACACATTTATCAGAGAAATGTGCAAATACCACGTCAGCGGACAGCTACGTGTTGCGCCGGAGCATGTTTCGGACAACGTGCTTTCACTTATGGGAAAGCCATCTAATGATGTATACAATGCTTTTGTGAAAAAGTATTTGAAAATAAACGAGAAGCTCGGTATGAAGCAGTACATCGTGCCGTACCTTATGTCTTCTCATCCGGGTTCTAACCTGGAAGATGCCATTATTCTGGCGGAATACATTCGTGATATAGGATATATGCCGGAGCAGGTACAGGATTTTTATCCGACACCATCAACCATATCCACGGTTATGTATTACACGGGCATCGACCCGAGAAACATGAAAAAAGTTTATGTTGCAAAGTCTCCGCATGAAAAAGCGATGCAGAGAGCCTTGCTTCAGTATAGAAATCCGGACAATTATGACCTGGTTTTTGAGGCATTGAACAAGGCCGGACGACAGGACCTTATCGGAACCGGTGAGAAGTGCCTGATTTATCCGAGAAAGCAGTACGGAAAGAAAACCGGGACAAAGAATGGCAATAACGGAAAAAAAGGTCAAAACACGAAATTTTCCAATACCGGAAAGAATTCGAAAATGACAAAGAATTTCAACACGGGTAAATCTGTGAAAATCGGAAATAGTAAGAATAAGAAAGCAGGCAAGAGGCGCTAGTAATGAGTATCACATTTGAAGAAAAAGATTGCATAGTAAATACCGGAAATCTTTACAATTTGAAAAGATTTGCAGGTAAAGCAAAAAATAAGGAAGAGCTCACAGTAGGATTTATCGGTGGTTCAATCACACAGGGATTTTCATCCAGTGCTTTTGATAAATGTTACGCCTATAGGGTTTACGAGAATATAAAAAACAGATACAATAACCCGAGTGTGCAATACGTGAATGCCGGCATCGGAGCCACCGATTCGGAATTTGCATGCGCACGTGTGTCAGAGGATTTGCTTAAATATGAACCGGACCTTGTATTTGTGGAATTTTCTGTGAATGACGAGAGTGAACCTCATTTCAGAGAGACATATGAGGGCCTCATCAGACAGATTATCAATTACAGGGAAGATGTTGCGGTAGTTCTTATCCACTCCGTTTTTTATGACAGTGGAAAAAATGCCGAGAGAGAGCATCTAAAGATTGCAAGACATTATGAGCTTCCTTCAGTCAGCATGAGAAGCAGCATTTATGATATGCTTTTGAAGGGCGAACTTGAAAACACCGACATTACGGAAGACAATCTTCATCCGAATGATTTTGGACATAAGCTCATGGCGGATGTCATTTGTAAGGTGTTTGACCTGGTTGACAGCAAAGAGGAAAACAGTCTTGAAGAAAAAAATGAGATTCCTGTTCCTCTCACCAAAAACGGATATGTACATTCGGTTTGCTATCACAACGACAAAAGTGAAGCAATCATTTTAAATGAGGGATTTGTACCTGATTTAAGTGAAAAGACAGGTATCACCGATTGTTTTAAAGCCGGATGGCTTTCATACGATTCCGGAGACAGGATTGTTTTCAATGTGGTGGGAGAAAATTTTGCGGCCCAGTACAGGAGAACCATAGAAAGACCTGCGCCGGTGGTATGTGCTTACGTTGACGGAGATTATGAAAACGGCATAATCCTTGACGGCTCATTTGACGAGGACTGGGGAGACAAGCTTTGCCTGACCACTCTCGCAGAGGGACTCCCATACGGCGAGCATATCATAGAGTTTGAGACCGTGGAGTCATATATAGAGATAGATCCTGACACAGAAGAAATAATATCTGAGGAGGGAAGCCCGTTTATGTTGGTTTCTGTAGTAGCAAGTGACAGCAAGGAAAGAGAGATAATTCACCTTGATCCTGTCTGCACCCACAATATCTGGGGAGGCAGCAGACTGAGAGAGGATTTCAATTATAATTACGAGGGAGATGACCTCGGAGAATGCTGGGGAATCTCAGCTCATCCAAACGGAGACGGAACTGTAAAAAGCGGTAAATTCAAAGGAATGAAGTTGTCAGAGCTTTTTAAAGATTATCCGGAACTTTTCAATAACAACGGAGAGGACGACAGATTCCCGCTTCTTACCAAAATCATAGATGCAAAGGATGACCTTAGTATTCAGGTTCACCCTGATGATGAATATGCCGGAAAAAATGAAAACGGTTCTCTCGGAAAAATGGAGTGTTGGTACGTTTTGGACGCACCGGAAAATGCGACCCTTGTTGCGGGACACAACGCAAAGACAAAAGAAGAGCTTGAGTCCATGATTCACGAGGGAAGATGGAACGATTTCATTCGTGAGATTCCTGTTAAAAAAGGCGATTTTATCCAGATCGATCCGGGAACGGTTCACGCCATAAAGGGTGGAATCCTTTTGCTAGAGACTCAGCAGAATTCGGATATCACTTACAGAGTTTACGATTATGACAGACTTCAGAACGGAAAAAAGAGAGAACTTCACGTTGAGAAGAGCATAGATGTTATAACAGTTCCTGCAAAGTCTGTTGACGATTCGGTACTTCACTTTGCAGATACCGAAAAAAACACACTTGTAAAGATGTACGAGTGTAAGTATTACAGGGTTTACAAGGCGGATGTAGATGACGCTCTTGAAATAGATATTCCTGCAGATTACGTTCTTGTGTCTGTAACGGAAGGAGAAGGTTTCATCGACGGTGATGCCGTGAAGAAGGGAGATCACATGATACTTCCTTTCGGATATGGAAAGGCCGTTGTAACCGGGAATTTACAAATCATTTTATCTACTAAGTAGGAGGAGAATAATATGTTGTTAGGTGGAATTGAAGCCGGCGGAACAAAAATGGTATGTGCTGTTGGAGATGAAAACGGAAATCTCATAGACAGAGCATCGTTTCCAACAAGAGAGCCAAAGGAAACATTCGAGGATCTTGTAAATTACTTCAAACAGTATGAAATCGAAGCACTTGGAATAGGTTGCTTCGGACCGATAGATCTCAACAGAAACTCAAAGACATACGGATACATCACAAAAACTCCTAAGCTTGCTTGGGCAGACACAGATTTTGTCGGTGTATTCAAGAAGGAACTCGGAGTACCTGTAGGATTTGACACAGACGTAAACGGAGCCGTTTTGGGTGAAGTTACATGGGGAGCCGCAAAGGGACTTGATTCCGCTATCTATATCACCATCGGAACCGGAGTCGGAGTCGGCGTTTACGTAAACGGAGCACTTCTCCACGGACTTGTTCATCCGGAAGCAGGACACATCATTTTGAGCAGACATCCTAAAGATACATACGAAGGAAAATGTCCTTTCCACAAGAACTGTATGGAGGGAATGGCAGCAGGCCCTGCAATCGAGGCAAGATGGGGAAAGAAAGCTTACGACCTCACAGACAGAGCAGAAGTTTGGGAGATGGAGAGCTTCTACATCGGACAGGCCATCGCAGACTACATCCTCACATACTCACCTGAGAAGGTTATCCTTTGGGGTGGAGTAATGCATCAGGAGCAGCTTTTCGACATGGTCAGAAAAGAAGTTGTAAAGCAGCTTGCAGGATACGTTCATCACGATGCAATCCTCAAGGATATCGACAACTACATCGTTGCACCGGGACTTGGTGATGACCCTGGAATCAAGGGAGCATTCAGACTCGGATATCTTGAACTGAATAGATAATAAACAATGGGTCGCATGGAGAAATCTGTGCGACCTTTTATAAAAATGTTAGACTTTTTTAATAGATTTCAATAAGATAAAGGGCTACAATTATTCCCGACGTTACGTGATTTATATGGACAAGGAGTAGGGAAATATGGAAGAGAATGTACTTGCAGTACGCAAAAAGAAGAAAAAGAGAAAAAAGATAATTATAATCCTGGCTGTCATAGTCGTGATTATAGTTTTTTTGGTGACTTCATTTATCAATGCCGGAAAAAAGGCTCAGGCTATGCTGTCGCAGGTCAGTACCGACAACGTAACAACGAGAACACTTGTAAAATCGGTTGGTGCTTCGGGAACTGTAATCAGCAGCAACTCAAAGAACCTCACGGTAAATCTTACCGGCGTTGAGGTGAGTCAGGTAAATGTTGAGGTCGGAGATGTAGTAAATGCAGGTGACGAGCTTGTATTGTTTGACACATCTGATATAGAGGACAATCTTTCGGATGCCAAAGAAGCATTGGCTGCAGCCGAGACATCAGCCGCAAACAGTGTGGAAGATGCCACAAGAACATTGTCAGATGTCGAGAGAACAAAAGATTACTCAATCACAAGTGCGAATGCATCGGTGAGCAACGCATACAATGCATATCAGTCGGCCATCAATTCCTATAACAAGGGAATTGAATCTTTAAACGACCTTCAGAGCAAACTCGACAAGGCAAAGACTAAAATGGACGATGCCAAGAGTGCGTATGAAGATGCAAAGAACGATTACGATACTGCTAAGAGCGAATACGAAAGCGCATCAGACAGCGATAAAGCCGCTAAAAAAGCTGCCAAAGAGGCTGCAAAGGTGACGAAAGAAACAAAGAAGACGGAGTATGAGACATTAAAGACAGCCTACGAGACTGCAAAATCTACAAAGGACGCGCAGGAATCTACATGCAACACTCTTTATGATGCCATGATAAATGCTCAGTCTGCTTATGATGCTTCAATAAGAGAGTATGACAATACTGTTTCTGCACAGGAAAGCAGTATTGCAAGCGCATCAAACAATTTGGAGACAGCAAAAGCAAGTGCTTCTTCATCCACAAACACAACTGAAGCACAGGTAAAAACATATGAGACACAGCTTGAAGAGGGACGCCTCGTTGCACCTTTTTCAGGTACTGTTACAGCTGTAAATGTTGAGGCCGGAGACAATTATGCAGGCGGAACTGTTATTACTCTTCAGGATTGCACAAACTATCAGATAGAGGCAAACATCGGCGAGTACGATATCTCAGATATTGAGCTCGGACAGAAGGTTATTGTAAAAACCGATGCTACAGGAGATGAGGAACTTTCAGGAACAGTTTCATTCATTTCTCCTGTATCAACCACGACAGAGGCCACAGCCGCTGCCACTGCTTCAAGTTCATCCGCACTTACATCAACAGCATCTTCTGCAAACTACAGAGTTAAAATTGATTTGGATGAGCAGAATGAAAGACTGAGACTCGATATGTCTGCCACAATAAGCATCATCATTGAGACACATGAAAACGTGCTTACAGTTCCATACAACGCAATATTTACCCTTGATGACGGAACAACAGTTATAAAGGAACAGACAGAAGGTGGCGAGGGTATGGAAAATACGAGAGACATACCTGTAAACGTTGTGCTTGAGAGCAACTACTATACAGAGATAACCGGAGATGAGGTTGTGGACGGTATGACAGTCGTTCTGAAAAATGACGACGGAGCTCTTAATGACCTTATGGAACTTATGATTGACGGGGGTGGATTTTAATGAGTGACGGCAAAACTGTCATCAGCCTCACCGATATCATCAAACGTTTCTATATAGGAAAGCCGAATGAACTTCAGATTTTAAACGGTATTTCCCTTGAAGTGCACGAGGGTGAATTCGTGTCCATAGTTGGAGCGTCCGGTTCAGGAAAAACCACTCTTATGAACGTTATCGGTCTTTTGGACAGACCGACCGAGGGAAAATACATAATTGACGGCGTAGATATAGATGAGGCGGATGATGATGAATTATCATTCATCAGAAACCAGAAAATAGGCTTTGTTTTTCAGACATATAATCTCATCCCAAAAACAAACGCATTAAAAAACGTTGAACTTCCTATGATGTACGCGGGAGTATCCATGGGTGAGAGAAAGAAACGTGCCGAAGAGCTTCTCAAAATAGTGGATATGGAAGAACGAATGGAGCATCTTCCGGAGGAATTGTCCGGAGGTCAGAAACAGAGAGTTGCAATCGCAAGATCCATAGCAAATAACCCTGCTATCATTTTGGCCGATGAACCTACGGGTGCTTTGGACTCAAAGACCGGAAGAAGTGTAATGGACCTTTTCCACAAGCTTAATATCGAGCAGGGAAAGACCATTGTTCTTATCACACATTCAACCGAGCTCGCCGAGGAGACCGACAGAATCATCACCTTAAAGGACGGAAGCATTATAGGTGAGCGTGCAGGCACAGATAAGAGCTGGATGAAGAATCTTGGCGGAGACGGTGGAAACAACTCTGCAGATGATGATGTGAAAGAAGAAAACAGCACTGCAGATGTTAGTGCAAAAGAGGAGGTAGAACAGCCATGTTGATAGAGAATATCAGGTTGGCATTTACCAGCCTCAAAGCAAATAAATCAAGAGCCTTCCTCACGATGCTTGGAATCATTATCGGTATAGCCAGCGTTATTGCGATTATGACTGTGGGAAACTCGCTTACAAACAGTGTTTCAGAGTCAATGCAGTCCATGGGTGCGAACAATATCACTGTTTACATAAAACAGCGCGACAATGAGGCAGAAGTGAAAGAGGATGGAACGACTTTTGGAACAGTCGATATGAATGTTTCCATCACTGAGGACGATTACATTACGGATGAGATGATTTATTCTCTCGTGAAAGAATTTCCTGATGAGATAGAAGCAATATCTGCCGAGGAGTCCGTTGGCCAGGTTACTTTGTCAAGTGAAGTGGATAAATCCGATGTTGCTATCGATATAACGGGAGTAAGTGTTGGATACTTTGTTGCGAATTCCTACACAATGCTTGCCGGAGATACAATAGATATCGATGCACTTAAAAATGCGGCAAACACGGCGGTAGTTTCAGAGAATTTTGTGTCTGACATGTGGGGGCTTGAAGCCGGTGAAGCTTTGGGAAAGGACTTTACTGTAAAGGTTAACAATCAGGAAGTTACTTATACCATATCAGGCGTATATAAAAATGAAACAACGACGATGATTATGACCGGAGTTGCATCTACAAGTGTGTTCATCCCGCTTACTACGGCTCAGAGTTTCAATCATTCGAAAAACTATACATACTTTTCCATTGTTTCACAGATGGGAGTTGATTCTGACAAGCTAGCAGACAAGGTGAAGACTTATCTTGGCGGCTACTACAGAAGCAATAAGTATATCACTATAGAGACATTCAATATGGCATCGATGGTTTCGACATTTAGTGACATGATGGGTACCATAACTCTTGCAATCTCCGTCATTGCCGGAATTGCCCTCCTGGTTGGAGGAATCGGTGTTATGAATATCATGCTTGTTTCTATCACGGAGCGAACCAGGGAGATTGGAACAAGAAAGGCTCTGGGAGCGACAAACAGCAGTATCAGAACGCAGTTTATAGTGGAGGCTATGATTATCTGCCTAATAGGTGGAATAATAGGTGTGATTGCCGGAGTTGGGCTTGGCTTGTTTGCAGCTAACCTTTTGGGATATCCTGCAAGTCCATCGGTTGTTAGTATTGTGGTTTCCCTTGTCTTCTCGATGGCTATCGGTGTGTTCTTTGGATACTATCCTGCAAATAAAGCAGCAAAGATGAATCCGATAGATGCACTTAGATATGAATAGAAGCGAGGATTATAATTACACGTGGTGGTGTATTTTCCCAAGATAAATATGTTATATGACAGGTGTTTTATTTGAGAAACTATGCTATGATATGCTTCGAGCAATCAGAGGGGCATAATAGCTTTCCGCATGATTCAAAACGAAATAAGAATGGGAAGTTTATAGGAAAGAAAAATGGAAACACGTGAAATACTTGAAAAAGTAAAGCTTGGAGAAATCACATTGGATGAGGCAGAGTCCTTTTTTAAGAGACAGCCTTATGAAGAATTGGGCGAGTATGCCAAGCTTGATATGCATAGAAAGATAAGAAGCGGATTTGCTGAGGTTATTTTCTGCAGTGGAAAAGCTGATGAATTCTTGCTTCAGATATTTGAAAGACTTTACAAGCAGGACGGAGAGGTCTTTGGAACCAGATGTTCAAAGGAACAGGCTGATATGATTATGGAAAAATATCCGGAGGCTCATTACAATCCTGTATCAAGAATCATAAAGATTGAAAAGTCTGATAAGAAAAGAGTGGGATGTATAGCAGTCTGTACCGCCGGAACAGCTGATATAGCAGTAGCTGAGGAAGCTGCTGAGACAGCGGAATACTTCGGAAGCAACGTAAAGAGATACTATGACATCGGTGTCAGCGGAATTCACAGACTCCTTTCAAAAGCTGAGGAGATTCAGCAGGCAAACTGTGTTGTTGCGATAGCCGGAATGGAAGGAGCTCTTGCCTCTGTAATAGGTGGTATGGTGAGCAATCCGGTCATAGCAGTTCCTACATCAGTTGGATACGGAGCAAATATGAGAGGACTTTCCGCTCTTCTTACAATGATAAATTCATGTGCAAACGGTATAGCCGTTGTAAACATTGATAACGGATACGGTGCAGGATATATGGCTACACAGATAAATCGTCTTGCTGTCGGAGAACCAAAGCAGAAGTAGGATTATCGCGATAAAAAATAGAGCAAAATGTGAAGTATAAAGTAGAAAAGTTGGGAGTATAAAATGGGGAAAAGCATTTATTTGGAATGTGAAACCGGAATAAGTGGTGACATGTGCGTGGCAGCACTTCTGGATCTTGGGGCGAACAAAGATGTACTTGAAAAGGTTTTAAAAAGTCTTCCTTTGGACGGCTATAAAACCTCGATTTCCCGTGTGAAGAAGTCGGGACTAGACTGTTTGGATTTCGATGTAATTTTGGATGAAAAATATGAAAACCACGATCATGACATGGAATATCTCTACGGACACGAGCTTAATCATGACCATCAACATGGTCACAATCATGATGGTCACAGTCATGAACATGCGCATGATGAACATAATCATGACAATGAGCACAATCACGAGCATGTACATGATGAACACAGTCATGATCACAACCATGAACACTCCCACGTTCACAGACATTTATCGGATGTTATAGATATAATCAACGCAGGCGACATGACGGAAAATGCCAGAAAACTCGCCATAAAGGCTTTCACAATATTGGGAGAAGCAGAGGCGAAGGCTCACGGAACTACCATTGAGGAGGTACATTTCCATGAGGTAGGCGCGGTTGATTCCATAGTGGATGTTATCGCTGCGGCGGTTTGTTTGGATAGTCTTGGCATAGAAGACGTAATAATCCCTGTAATAAAAGAGGGAAGCGGTTCAGTGCGCTGTGCACACGGAATTCTTCCTGTGCCTGTGCCGGCTGTTTCCAATATAGTTGCGGCAAACGGGCTTATGCTTGGCATTACCGATATGAAGGGTGAACTTGTGACACCGACAGGCGCTGCGTTAGCGGCAACCTTTAAGACAAGCGACAGACTACCGGGAAGATTTTCCGTTGAAAAGATTGGTCTCGGTGCAGGAAAGCGAGCTTACGAGAGACCGAGCATAGTCAGAGCCATGATTATCAATTCTGCTGAAAGCGATACTGAAGATGAGATTTGGAAGCTCGAGAGCAATATTGATGATTCCACAGGAGAGGCATTGGGTTATTGCATGGAAAAGCTTCTTGCAGCAGGCGCCAGGGATGTGCATTATTTCCCGGTATTTATGAAGAAAAACAGACCTGCTTATCAGCTGAATGTTCTCTGCAAAGAAAAAGATATAGAAAAGCTTTCGGAGATTATTTTTAAGGAGACTACCACCATCGGAATAAGAAGATTGAAGATGGATAGGACAATCCTTAAAAGATATATGGATGAAGCCCTGACCAAATGGGGCAAGGTAAAAGTAAAAGTGTGTGACAATGATTTTGTTCACAGAGTTTATCCGGAGTATGACAGTGTAAAAGAAATCTGCGATAAAACCGGAGCAGGATTCCAGGAAGTATACAATGCGGCTGTGAAAGGGTAATGGATTTTAGTAAAAGTGACTAGTGTTTATAGTCACATCTTCTCGCACGCAATTTCGATGAACCCGGACAACTCCTCAGACATCCACTTGTTTTTGTGAGTCATGAGAACTGAATAGACTTTAAGATTCATATCGATATTTACACGATTCAATGAATGGACCATGAGTTCCTTGGACGCAGCCATTTCGGGAATTAGGCATAAGCCTATACCGGAGGCTGCGTTTTCTTTTAATACGGAAATAGAATTGCTCTCAAGGGCAACGTGAATCCTGCCTCCCTGTCTTGCAGCCATCTGTTCAAAAAGAGTGCGATAGCAGCAGTTTTTTTGAGGAAGCAAAAAAGGAAGCTTAGAGATTTCGTTGGCTGACAAACTTCTTCCGTAGGAAAAATCCTGATGAAAAGATGAGAGCAGAGATATGCCGATCTTTTCAGTGCTGTGAACAAGAAATGAGCGGTTGACGTTCTTTGCGGACGACATGACAAAGGCGATGTCTATCTCGTTGTTTTCAAGCAGTTTGTATGGTGAAACAGCAGAATTAACGTCGGTCTCAGTTATGTCGGAAAGCATTTTCACGGTAATCTTGGTGTTTGGATAGTGCGCCAGAAACTCTCGCAGAATATCCGGAAGATAAAGCTGACACAGTATCTCTGAAATCCCTATTACAATGGAGTTTCCCTGTTTATCATTGTCTGAAGAATAAAGATTCAGAATATCATTTTTGGTTTCAAGCATTCTGTTGGCATGCAAAAGAAGCTTTTCGCCTTCATGGGTTAAAGATACGTTTGAACCGATTCTTTCAAAAAGTTTCACACCAAGTTCTTTCTCCAACCCCTTTATCTGGGTTGTCACCGCAGACTGGGCTATATCAAGCACCTTGGCTGTCTTTGTAAAACTGAGATTCTCCGATATGAGTTTAAATGTCTCCAGCTGTTTAAGTGTCATTTATCAGTCCTGCTTTTAAAATGTATAAGATTTTTGCAAAAATTAGCACATATATCTAAAAAATAGATTGATATGCAAATAACCATATAAAAAATATATCATAAAACAATCTCTAAACCAAGAAAAAATCAAAGGAAAACAAGAAAATCCCAAAAAAAGATTTACTTAAAAAACATGTTCTAATATTCTTACACTAATCATTTTTAAAAATTCATTTCAACATAAAAGCGAATGATTCTTCAAAAGTACCTTTCGAGACAAACAACGAATAATCATTTAAGAATATAAATGACAAAGGAGATTATCATGGAACGACAGCTTACAGAAATCCGCTGGCACGGACGTGGAGGCCAGGGAGCAAAGACAGCAGCACTTTTACTTGCGGATGTGGCTTTTGCCATTGGAAAGCATGTTCAGGGATTCCCTGAATACGGCCCGGAGAGAATGGGAGCCCCAATCACGGCATATGACAGAATCAGCAACAGCGAGATTCGCGTTCATTCAAATATTTATGAGCCTGACTTTGTAGTAGTTGTGGATGATACACTTCTTCATACTGTAGATGTCACAAAGGGACTCAAGAAGGACGGAGCTATTCTTATAAATACAGAAAAGAGCAAGGAGGAAATCCTTCCTTTACTTAAAGGATACGAGGGAGAGGTTTACACCATAAATGCAAAAGATGTAAGCATGAGAACCCTTGGAAAATATTTCCCAAACACACCGCTTCTTGCGGCAGTGGTAAAGGTATCCGGCCTTATGTCTGAGGAAACTTTCCTTAGAGAAATGGAAAAATCATTGAGACACAAATTCAGAAAGAAACTTGATGTACTCGACGGAAATATGAAGGCATTAAAGCTGGCATTGAAGGAGGTCGCTTAATGTCTTTAACAGCAAAAAATATAAATGAAAACACAAAATGGCAGGATCTTACACTTGGACTCCAGGTGTACGAGCCTGCTACTTCGAGGGACTTTATGACAGGAGAGTGGAGAGTATCTACTCCTGTCTTAGATATGGAAAAATGTAAACAATGTCTTCTTTGCGTGGCGTATTGCCCGGACAGCAGCATTCCTGTGAAAGACGGAAAAAGACTTGACTTTGATTTGAATCATTGCAAGGGATGCGGAATCTGCGTAGAAGCATGTCCGTTTGAAGCTATCACCATGAAGGAGGGCAAATAAATGTCTTTAAAAGAGAGAATGTCGGGAAATGAAGCTGTGGCTTATGCCATGAAGCAGATCAATCCGGATGTCATGCCGGCTTTCCCAATCACTCCGTCTACGGAACTTCCTCAAAACGTTGCAAACTACATAGCAAACGGTGAGATGACCACAGAGTTTATCCCGGTGGAGAGTGAGCACAGTGCAATGAGTGCCGCAATAGGTGCAGAAGCAGCAGGCGCAAGAACAATGACTGCAACCTCTTCCGCAGGCTTGGCTTTCATGTGGGAAATGCTCTATGTTGCTGCATCAAGCAGACTTCCTATAGTTATGGCTGTGGTAAACAGAGCTTTGACAGGACCTTTGAATATCAACTGTGAGCATTCCGATTCCATGGGAGCAAGAGATTCGGGATGGATTCAGATTTACGCGGAAAACAACCAGGAAGCTTACGACAACTTCCTTCAGGCTTACAGAATAGCTGAGCATAAAAAAGTTATGACACCGGTAATGATATGTCAGGACGGATTTATCGTGAGCCACGGTGTGGAAAACATAACATTGCTTGAAGATGAAAAAGTGAAAAACTTTGTCGGAGAGTACAATCCGGAACACAGCCTTTTAAAAGACACCATGGCAGTCGGACCTTATGCCACATCTCCATACGGAATGGAGGCAAAGAGAGCACAGGCAGAGGGTGTGAATCAGGCGAAAGATGTAATCCTTGAGGTTGCAAAAGAGTTTGGAGAGATTTCCGGAAGAAATTACGGACTCTATGAAGGCTATTGCCTTGAAGATGCGGACTATGTCATTGTGGCAATCGGTTCGGCATGCGGAACAACAAAGGATGCTATAGATGAATTAAGAAAAGAAGGAAAGAAAGTCGGACTCCTTAAGGTCAGAGTATTCAGACCTTTCCCGGCAGAAGAACTTACGGATGCCCTTAAAAATGCAAAAGCCATCGCCATTATGGACAGGGCAGAGAGCTATTCAAGCCAGGGCGGACCGCTTGCGGCAGAACTCTCGGCAGCACTTTTTGCGGCAAAGAGCAAAGCGGAAGTTAAGAAGATAGTTTACGGTCTCAACGGACGTGACTACAGAGTGGAAGATGCAAAGGATGTATTTGCCGCACTTGAAGATATTGCTGAAAACGGAAATAAAAATCCGTTTGAATACACATATATAGGACTCAGGGAATAAGGAGAAGATGCCATGAATTACAAAGAAATACAATCAAGAGAAGAGCGTCTTGCTCCTGGCCACAGAATGTGTGCCGGCTGCGGTGGAACCATAGCCGTAAGAAACGTTTTGAAGGCCCTTCACCCGGGAGACAAAGCTGTAGTGGGAAATGCTACGGGATGTCTGGAGGTTTCATCCTTCACCTATCCTTACACAGCCTACACGGACAGCTACATTCACAGTGCGTTTGAAAATGCAGGTGCCACACTTTCAGGTGCCGAAGTTGCATATAAAGCCTTAAAGAAAAAAGGCAAAACTGAGGAAAATGTAAAGTTTATTACATTTGGAGGAGACGGAGGAACCTATGATATAGGTATCCAGTCCCTTTCCGGAGCAATGGAGAGAGGACATGACATGGTGTATGTGTGCTATGACAACGGAGCATACATGAACACAGGAATCCAGAGATCCTCCGCAACACCGATGTATGCCGATACAACCACAACTCCTGTCGGCAGCGAATCGGTTGGAAAACCTCAGTACAGGAAGGACCTGGCTGCCATCATGGCTGCCCACAATATCCCTTATATCGGACAGACAACTTTTATAGGCAACATGATGGATTTATACACAAAGTCCGAAAAAGCCATTTATACAAAAGGCCCTGCATTTTTAAATATTATGGCGCCATGCCCTAGAGGCTGGAGATATGATGCGCCGGAAATAATTGATATTTGTAAAAAGGCAGTAGACACATGCTACTGGCCAATGTTTGAGGTGGTGGAAGGCAAATGGATCCTTTCCTACAAGCCGAAAAACAAACTTCCGATTGAGGAGTTCTTAAGACCTCAGGGAAGATTCAAGCACCTCTTTAAATCCGGAAATGAGTATCTGATAGAGCAGTTCCAGGAAGAGGTTGACAGAAGATGGGAAGATCTTCTGAAGAAATGCGAGGCATAGTAAATACAGATATTCTTGTGTAGATAATTCTTCCGGTCATTGATAAGCGTACTGGACAATTCGGAAAATACTCTGTAAAATATTAAATTAACATTTTACAAACAGTAAATTTCGATATGACAGGAACTGCTATATGACTGAAAAAGAATACCTAAGTCTTGTAGAAGAAAAACTGAATATCAGATTAAAAGAACTCGACGAAAAGATTTCCGGAAGCGAGAAAGATATCGGAAGTATGCATGAGTACTTCTGGGATAACTACGGCGAATTTGACGAGTACGGCTATGAGCAATACGACAACAGCAAGGCTCTCGAGTCATCCGTTTTGCAACTCTCAGAGTTTGTAAAGCAAAAACACAGATATGAGAAGATGCTGGACTCGCCATATTTTGGACGCATAGACTTTGTTTATGACGGTGAAGACGAGCCGGAAAGCTTTTACATCGGCATAGGAAATTTCAGGGAGGCAAAAGGAAAAGAACCGTTAGTTTACGACTGGCGTGCCCCTATTTCCAGCCTCTTCTATGACTATGACAAGGGTGAGGCGTCGTTTGTTGCTCCGATAGGAGAGATAAAGGGCGAGATTACAAGAAAAAAACAGTACAAGATAAAACATGGGAAGCTCATATTTGAGCTTGAAAATGAGATAAACATTAATGATGAGATATTGCAGCAGGCTCTCTCCGAGAATGCCAATGCTTACCTTAAAAGTATAGTTACCACCATACAAAAGGAGCAGAACAGCATCATAAGGGACAAGAACCACAGAATACTGGCTGTCCAGGGATGCGCGGGAAGCGGAAAAACATCCGTTGCCATGCATAGGATAGCCTATTTGCTGTATCATAACAGAAAAAATCTCTCATCTGCCCAGGTTATGATACTGTCACCGAACGGAGTTTTCTCGGATTACATCTCAAGAATATTACCGGAACTCGGCGAGGATAACATAAACGAGATGACTTTAGACACCTTTGCCTACCATGAACTCAGAGAGTTTGGCGAGGCTGAGGACAGGTACGATGAGATAGAGAGAAAACTGTCCGCCGAGAAGTTCAAGCATGAATTCGGACATGAAAAACAACATGATGAAGCTGCCTATAAGGGCTCAAGAGACTATGTCAAAGAGCTCGACGGATTCATTATGAGGCTCGAGTATGAGGCGGTGGATTTTAAGGATTTCGAATTTGGAAAGATTCGAATGAAGGAAGAAAAGATAGCAGAGTTTTTCTATGACAAATTTCCGGAGACTCCTATTTTTTCAAGAATGCGCAAAATTGCGGACTATCTCATCGATGAATATGAAACCCTGACTCAGAGAAACATGGATGAGGAAGACAAATACATCCTCATTGAGAAGATGGAAAAGATGTATGAGAGCAGAGATTTGCTCAAGATATACAATCGGTTCCTGAAGGAACAGGGAAAGAAGACCATCAAGAGAAGATACGAGAGCATAACGGTTGTTTCCGATGATGAGGAAGAGGGAAGGACGACCGCAAGGCGGGCCATAAACCACATTCCTTACGAGGATGTTTTCCCGATGCTCTATCTTAAATATAAGACGGTGGAGCCGCCTGAAAAGCAGAATATCAGACATCTTTTGATAGATGAGATGCAGGATTATTCGTACCTTCAGTACAGACTTATAGATCTCATGTTTGACTGCCCGATGACCATTTTGGGAGACAAGGCACAGACTATAGATGAAAAGCATCAGGATGTTTTGAAATTCCTTCCTGAGATTTTCGGAAAAGATGTTTTTAAGGTGACGCTCGATAAGAGCTACCGTTCCACAACAGAGATAAACGATTTTGCAAATTCGCTTATCGGCGCGGACAGTGCTACCGGAGTCGACAGACACGGTGAAGAACCGCTGACTCGCAAAACAAAACACAAAGATGAAATGTATGAACTCATGTCAAAGGACATAGAGGATTGCATAAAGGAAGATTACGACACCATAGCCGTTATCACCCAGACGCAGGATGAAGCCGTCAGAGTTTGTAACGGACTGAAAAAACATTTGGATAAAAAGATAAATCTGATGTCACGAGACACCGTGAGATTTGAGAGTGGAATATGTGTTGTTCCGTTTTACCTTGCAAAAGGACTTGAGTTTGACGCGGTGCTTGTACCTGACAAGCATAAGTACGTGACGGATTTTCATAAGCAGGCCCTTTACATAGAAGCAACGAGGGCGCTGCACAAACTATTTATGTATGTTTTGGAATTATAAAATAGGAGTGAAAAAATATGAATAACATGACATTTAAGAGGAAACTTCCGATTCCGAAGGAAGTGAAAGAACAGTTCCCTGTCAGCGAGAAGGTTCAGGCAATCAAGGAGGCAAGGGATAAGGAACTCATGGACATCATGTCCGGCAAAGAGGATAAGCTGGTACTTGTAATCGGACCATGCTCAGCAGACAGCGAGGATTCCGTACTTGAGTACATCAGCAGACTTAGAAATGTTCAGGACAAAGTTAATGACAAGATATTTATAATTCCAAGAATCTATACAAACAAACCAAGAACCATAGGAACCGGGTATAAGGGAATGCTTCACCAGCCGGATCCGAATTCCGAGAGCGATATGCTTAAAGGAATTTTAGCTATTCGTTCGGTTCACACTCATGCGGTAGAGCAGACAGGTTTCACCTGCGCAGATGAGATGCTTTATCCAGAGAATCACAGATACTTGAACGACCTACTTGCATATGTTGCAGTGGGAGCAAGATCGGTTGAGAACCAGCAACATCGTCTCACAGCCAGCGGACTTTCAATTCCTGTCGGAATGAAGAACCCAACAGGCGGAGATTTATCCATCATGATGAACTCCATCATAGCTGCTCAGAACGGACACACCTTCCTCTACAGAGGCTGGGAAGTAGAGACCGTTGGAAACCCATTTGCACATGCCATATTGAGAGGTTATGTCGACAAGTTCGGACACAATCATGCAAACTATCATTACGAGGACCTTCACACAGTATTGAAGCTCTATGATGATAAAAACCTCGCAAATCCGGCAGTCATAGTAGATACAAACCATGCAAACTCCGGAAAGCGGTATGAGGAGCAGATTCGTATAGCAAAAGACGTAATGCACAGCTGCCATATCTCACCGGACATTCATAAGCTCGTCAAAGGACTCATGATAGAGAGCTACCTTGAAGACGGAGCATGCTCGGTAGAGGAGAATACCTACGGAAAATCCATTACAGATCCATGCCTTGGCTGGGAGAAAACAGAGAAACTTATCTACGAGTTGGCGGAACTGTGGTAAGTGAAAAAAAATAATATTGATTAACCTGTACCCTCTTCACTGGATGAACCAGTAAGGGGGTATTACTATGTGTAAATGTATTAGTGTCTAATAGCGATGTTTATTCTTTTGGATTATTATTCACATAATCAATTGCGATTTTCTATGAAGGACTTTTTGATTTCCTTGGCATTTTTCTTAAACAACCCAGCAAATTTTCACCCGGACGGTGAAAATAGGTCGTACTACGTCATGGAAGACGTATTACGACCGTTTGCGTAAGCTATCAAAAATTATGAAAAAATGCCTAGAAAATCATAAGTCCTGAAACGAAAATAGCAATGATTATGTAAAATAAAAAAATGAAAGAGAATAAATCTCTTGCAAACAAAAACATTACCACATAAACAGCAGTTGAAAATCCCCAGGTTTTTATGTAAATTATATTTGTGCAACTATGCATAAATAAATCGGTTTTAATTCAAAGTAAAACCCATGAGAGGAATTACAAAAAATGGATTACAAAAAATTAGCAGAACTATTATTCCCGGAAGTTACTATGACTCCTGAGGAAGTAGAAAAAATATTCCCTGAGAGAGACCTTCCAAAGAAGGCAGAAGTTACCCGTATGGCACCAAGCCCTACAGGATTTATTCACCTTGGAAATCTTTACAGCGCCATGGTTGATGAGAGACTTGCTCACAGAACAGACGGCGTGTTCTATCTTAGAATAGAAGATACTGACCTCAAGCGAAAAGTGGAGGGTGCAGAGGATATCATCATCAATGTACTCAGATACTTCGGACTTGAGTTCGACGAGGGAGCAGGTGTTCCTGATGACGCACCTCAGAACAAGTACGGCCCATATTTCCAGAGACAGAGAGTAAACTATTATCATGTATTTGCAAAGAGCCTCGTAGAGAGAGGACTCGCTTATCCATGTTTCTGTACAGAAGAGACTCTAGAGGAAGTAAGAAAGCAGCAGGATGAGGCAAAGATTCTCACAGGATATTACGGAAAGTACGCAACCTGCAGAAACCTCACACTTGATGAGATTACGGCAAATCTCGATGCAGGAAAAGAGTACGTTTTAAGACTTCGCTCACAGGGTGTCGAGGGAGCAGAGATTATATTTAAGGATGAAATCATGGGAGAGGTTAAGCTTCCACAGAACATCCACGACATCGTTCTTTTAAAGAAGGACGGAGTTCCTACATACCACTTTGCTCATGCAATCGACGATCATTTCATGAGAACAACCACAGTTGTACGTGGAGGAGAGTGGCTCGCATCAGCTCCAATTCACTACGAACTTTTCAATATTTTGGGATTTAGAATGCCAAAATATGCACATACAGCTCACCTTATGAAATTTGATGAGGAGACAGGCGGAAAGAGAAAACTTTCAAAGAGAAAAGACCCTGAGCTTTCATTGGATTACTACAGAAAAGACGGATATCATCCATACTGCATGAAGGTTTATCTTCTCACACTCTTAAACTCAAACTTCGAGGAGTGGCATGAGAAATTCCCTGATAAGGATATAAATGAATTCCCGTTCAAGGTTGAAAAGATGAGCAAATCCGGAGCACTCTTTGATAAGGATAAGCTCCATGACATCTGCAAGAATGAGCTTTCAAAGCTCTCAGAGTATGAGATATATGATTTCTTCA
>JAILLZ010000010.1 GCA_024692885.1 Lachnospiraceae bacterium
TCATTTCCGAAGTATTATACGTTATAACCAATATAAATGCAATGGAGAGGTGTTGCGCAAAAAGGGGATAACGAAACAGTATTCGCTACGCTACGCCGGGCTTATTCGCTCCGTTTCACTTCGCTCATATCCGGCTGGCGCCGGATCAACTCAGAAAAACACCCTGCGATATTTGTGCAAGCACATATCGCAGGGTGTTTTCTTCCTTGGCCTGGCTTGTAGCTACGCTTACATCATGCCGCCCATGCCGCCGCCTGCGGGCATTGCGGGGGTATCTTCCTTGATATTGGCCACAACCGACTCGGTCGTAAGGAAGGTTGATGCAACGCTGGTCGCATTCTGAAGAGCTGACCTTGTAACCTTAACAGGATCAAGGATTCCTGCTTCGATCATGTTTACATATTTCTCTTCTGCAGCATCAAATCCGATACCTACTTCAGACTCTTTTACCTTGTTGATAACAACTGCTCCCTCAAGTCCGGCATTTGCTGTTATGTAGTAAAGAGGTGCTTCGAGAGCCTTAAGGATAACCTTTGCTCCTGTCTTCTCATCTCCGTCGAGTGTCTCAACAAGCTCTGCTACCTTCTTTGAAGCGTGGATGTATGCAGATCCGCCACCTGCGATAACTCCTTCTTCTACTGCAGCCTTTGTTGCGTTTAAAGCATCTTCCATACGAAGTTTTGCTTCCTTCATCTCGATTTCTGTAGCAGCACCTACACGGATAACTGCAACACCGCCTGAAAGCTTAGCAAGTCTTTCCTGAAGCTTTTCTTTATCGAAATCAGATGTTGTCTCCTCAATCTGAGCCTTGATCTGTGATACACGTGATCTGATTGTATCTTTCTCGCCGTATCCGTCAACGATTACTGTAGATTCTTTCTGAACCTTTACAGATTTTGCTCTTCCGAGCTGATCCATTGTAACGTCCTTAAGCTCAAGTCCGAGTTCTTCTGAGATTACCTGTCCGCCTGTAAGGATAGCGATATCCTCGAGCATAGCTTTTCTTCTGTCACCATAACCAGGTGCCTTAACAGCTACTACGTTGAATGTTCCACGAAGTTTATTAAGGATAAGAGTTGTGAGTGCTTCACCTTCTACATCCTCAGCGATGATGAGAAGTCTTGCACCTGACTGAACGATCTGCTCAAGAAGTGGAAGTACTTCCTGGATGTTTCCAATCTTCTTGTCTGTGATAAGGATGTATGGATCGTCAAGAACTGCTTCCATCTTGTCCATATCTGTGCACATGTAAGCACTGATGTATCCTCTGTCGAACTGCATACCTTCTACAAGGTCAAGTTCTGTCTGCATTGTCTTTGACTCTTCGATAGTGATAACGCCTTCGTTTGTAACTTTATCCATAGCGTCTGCAACCATCTGTCCAACCTCAGCATCTCCTGCTGAAATTGCTGCAACCTTTGCAATCTGATCTGAGCTCTTTACTGCCTGTGACATTTCCTTAAGTGCATCAACAGCTACAGCTGTAGCTTTCTTCATACCACGACGAAGAACGATTGGGTTTGCACCTGCTTCAAGGTTTTTCTGTCCTTCAACAACCATAGCCTGTGTAAGAACTGTAGCTGTTGTTGTTCCGTCTCCGGCAACATCGTTT
This sequence comes from Lachnospiraceae bacterium, assembly GCA_024692885.1. Lineage (GTDB taxonomy): Bacteria > Bacillota > Clostridia > Lachnospirales > Lachnospiraceae > JAILHT01. Next base: position 1,613 of record JAILLZ010000010.1, read on the forward strand.
GTCTTTGTTGCAACTTCTTTAACAAGCTGAGCACCCATGTTCTCGAATGCATCCTCAAGCTCGATTTCCTTTGCGATTGTTACACCGTCGTTTGTGATAAGTGGTGCACCATATGGTTTGTCAAGAACAACGTTTCTTCCCTTAGGTCCAAGTGTTACTCTTACTGTATTAGCAAGTTTATCTACTCCTGCTCCGAGAGCCGCTCTGGCCTCTGCTCCGTACTTAATATCTTTTGCCATTGTGTTTTCCTCTTTTCTTTATATAAATAATCTTATTCTACAACTGCAAGAATATCGCTCTGCTTTACGATGATGAACTCTTCATCTTCAAGCTTAACATCTGTTCCGGCATATTTAGAATAGATAACCTTCTGGCCGACTTTTACTTCCATCTTTATCTCTTTTCCATCAACAACTCCACCAGGTCCTACAGCAACGATTTCTGCCTGCTGTGGTTTCTCCTGTGATTTGCTTGCAAGAATGATTCCGGATTTTGTTGTTTCCTCTGCTTCAAGCTGCTTAAGAACAACGCGATCTGCCAATGGTACTAACTTCATTATTATTTCCTCCTTTTGGAACTGTTCTCTTCTCGTTATTAGCACTCTATTTTATCGAGTGCTAACCGCTGGAATATATATTAGCATTGTAGTTAGTATTTTTCAAGCGGTAATTCATTAAAAAAGTATAACCTATAAAAAGGTTCCGCCTGCATTTCCTTTGCATAGCGGAACCCTGCGTATTTAAACGTTTTATAATATTTTTAGATTTGTGTTTCACCGGATTCGTCACTGTCAACAGCTGCAGTTTCAACCGCGGAATCAGTCGCAGTATCTATCGGTGTTTCACTCGATGCCTCAGTCGGTACTTCAACGTTTTCAGACGTGTACTCTGTACTCTCATAACTTGTCTCTACACTCTGTTCCTGTACCGGCTCCTCCGCAATTGTTGGCTCTGCGTCTGCTGTCTCAATCTTTTCATTTGACTCAGCCATTTTGCTGAGTTTTTCCGTACGCTTAGGCTCAAGTTTTATCTCCACCATGATAACAAGCATGAAGATAAGTCCGAGTGCTCCGGTTGCAATAAGCATAACCATAAGGAAAGAATCTACATATGCTCTGATAAATGCAGGTTCAACGATAAGAACCACGTTTGCAAGAATGAGCGCAAGTGATATCACAAGCGCAACTCCCCAAACCTTACTCTTCAGAGTTTTCATCTGAATAGCATTCTGCAGAATTACTACTGACAAAGTCAAGGCAACCACTGCGAGTATCATATGCATCTGTCCGGATACATCGGAAAGTCTTGCAATAATGCAGCAGGCAAAAGCTATCATGAGAACTCCAACAGAAAAGCTGTAATCCATTACACGCTTATACGCCTCTCTCGTAAAATAAAATACGATGGACATCACTCCGCACACCAAAAGTGCAACTACAAGGCCTATGGAGATATACTTCATCTCAAATTCCTTAAAACAAAGCATTGAAAATCCGGCCAAAATGCATATGATGTCAGCAATCATTGGCAATAAAGCTATCTCATTCCTCTTCTCTTTCATAATACGCCTCCCAAATAGTTTTTATGTTATATCAGATTTAGTCTGAGTAAACCGTTGTATATTCCATGATTCTCCACTTCATCGGTGACAAAATCAGCAATTTCCTTGAGCTCATCGGTACCGTTTCCCATGGCCACACCGCATCCAACGTAATCTATCATCTCCATATCGTTGGCTCCGTCTCCGAAGGCATAGGTATTTTCCCTGTCAATTCCAAGGAGTTCGCAAACATGCTTTATCCCAGATGCCTTTGAAAAGCCCTTAGGGAGTATTTCTATAACAGGCTCGGCATGTGCAACCACATCAACCCTCTCTCCGAATTTCTCAACAATCGGAGTATGGTCATGATTCTTGGTAGCTGCACTCATCTTATTTATATCATATTTGTTTTCATTCCCACGGATTGGTAAAAGTACATGTCCCGCACTTCTGTTGATGTATTCGAGATACTTATCTCCCACAAACTCGTCCATGTCGGCATACATATACTCTTTTCCCTCGAAGAGAACAGGCATATCGAGCTCGGCAAGAAACTCTCTTATCTCCATTATTTCATCCTGTTCCATTTGCTTTTCATAAAGAACTTTTCCATCCAGCTCTATGTATGTACCGCATCCTGCCACTATTCCGTCAAAAGGAAGTGCCAAAAGTCTGTCATCCCAGAGATTCGATTTGCTTCTTCCCGTACAGATAAAGGAATAAACCCCATTTTCTTTAAGCTTTCGCAAAGCTTTTTCTACGGTGTCCGGGATAACAAATTTACTGTCCCAAATAGTTCCGTCTATATCAAAAAATACTGCTTTTTTCATTTCGTCCTCTCAATCCTAATTCTTATTCTAATATAACATACAATAACCACAAATATACATTCCAATATAATTTTAATTCGAGCCGAAAAATATGTAGTATCTCACTCCGGCAATATTTTATCCA
>JAILLZ010000043.1 GCA_024692885.1 Lachnospiraceae bacterium
GGACGATGATGCATACCATCCTAGTCCTAATGTTTTTTCTCATGATAAGTCCCCCTCGTAGGTTTTCTTTCGTTACCGAATTTAGATAATTCTTATAAAAAACTAAAATCGATACACAATTATGGTAGCACTAGTACTTTAGTAATGCAAGTGTTTTCCATGAATTGTGCATCGATTTTCAATATTTAATCCTATTTATTTAATGTCAAATTCAGGTGCCTCATCTATGGTTTCCGAAACATATTTGCCATCTTTTTTTCTCTGCTTCACACATTCAGTGAGCAGATATTCTATCTGTCCGTTAACTGATCTGAAATCATCTTCTGCCCAGGCAGCTATCGCGTCATACAATTTAGCATTCAGTCGGAGCGGAACCTGCTTTTTTTCTGCCATTTATCTAGTATAAACTTCCGGAGTTCACTACCGGCTGTGCGTCATGATTTCCGCAAAGCACTACGAGGAGATTTGATACCATCGCTGCCTTTCTCTCCTCATCAAGCTGTACAAGGTCCTTTTCATTAAGTCTCTCAAGGGCAAGTTCAACCATACCTACAGCGCCGTCTACGATGAGTTTTCTCGCATCAACTACTGCTGCAGCCTGCTGTCTCTGAAGCATTGCAGCTGCGATTTCAGGAGCATATGCAAGGTAAGTGATTCTTGCATCTACAATCTCAAGTCCGGCCGACTCAACCTTCTGTTGGATTTCCTCTTTGATTCTGTTTACAACCATCTCTGTTGAGCCTCTGAGGCTTCCGTCGTCTGCTTTTCCGTCCCCGGTTGTATCAACGTTTTCAGTTACATCGTAAGGATAAAGCTTAACTACGTTTCTCACTGCGCTGTCGCACTGGAGTGAGAGATACTCTTTGTAGTTGTCTACGGTAAATACTGCTTTTGCTGTATCGGTAACCCTCCACATAACAGCAACGGCAATCTCAACCGGATTTCCAAGAACATCGTTTACCTTCTGACGTGAGTTGCTGAGTGTCATAACCTTGAGGGAAATCTTCTTTGAAGCGAGCTCCCCGGTCTGAATTGACGCAGAGTTTTCAGATATGGTCAATCCGGCGAATTTCTTTCCGTCTGTGATGTCGCCGCTCTGTCCGAGCTTTGTTCCTGCCGCAGGATTGAAGGCTGAGCAGAATGGATTTACGAAGTAGAATCCGTCCTCTTTTATGGTTCCCACATATTTACCGAAAAGTGTAAGGACAAGAGCCTCTCCCGGTTTGAGAACCTTGAGTCCGCAAAGTGGAATCCATCCAAGGCAGATATACACGATACACAAAACAAATAACACGATTGAACCCACTGTGGCTGTGTTATTATCCAATGCTATGGCTCCGAATACAACTCCGAGAACTGCCAATACATAAACCGCCAAGGTAAGGAGCAAAACGACCGCACCGTTTTTGTGTCCTGTAAGTATTTTTTCATTTACATTTTTATACATTTTAAGCACCCCGCTTTCTTTTGATATCATTATGATATCATGTTAATTTCATTTGTCAACATTTTTTTTGCGAGGTGCTTTATAATTTTTAATCTGTATTCTATTTGTATTGATTATCAATCGTTTTTCGACTTTGTTTTATGGTTTTTGTTTTTATTGCTGAATAATGCTTCCACTGCAAAATGCAGTATAAAGATAACCACCACCAAATAAACATGGACGAGGAATATGTTTGTAATAACTCCGTTGTGTTTTAGGAGATATCCGGTGAAATACCCATAGGCGCACATTATTCCCAGATACGTCAGTCCCAACAGCATTATCGGTATATTGGCTGCCGCTGCCTTCATGCACTTAACAAAATCCTTAAAGCTGGCGTCAAAGTATACAAAGCGTCCCACCATAAGGGTCAGGAAATATGCTATGAACATGTCGTAGTTGTCATCCTCGTAAATAAACTTGATGTAGCCAAATATGATTATCATGTACAGCATTCCCACAAGCCTTATGGGCGCCATTCCCTCACGGTCCAGCTTTTTCAGTTTTATCAACACGTGATCCAAAAATGTGTTGAATGATATGGAGATAATCATGAGCACAAGCAGAAGATAATCTTTATACTTGCTCCAAAACGAATAGAACGCTCCCTCCGTCACAAATCGGTTTATCAGATAGTACACGGCCATGAATCCAATGATACTTCCGCCGGAAAAAATGAGTTCATAAAACCTTTCGGAAAGCGAAAAGAATTCATCTTTCACCAATGCCGGTTCTTTTTTCTGTGTCTTTGCATACAGGTAAAAAATGCAATATACTCCCACCAACAGCAGCGCTGTCAGCAACATGAAAATGACAAAATCCGGTATTTCCAGATAATGTTTCAGATAGTCCTTGAAAGTCATTATTCCTCCTATTGGTTCTTGAGATAGAAAATAGCGAGCTGGGTTCTGTCTCTCAATTCCAGTTTTTCAAGTATTGCGGAGAGATAGTTCCTCACAGTTCCCTCACTGAGGAAAAGTTTTCCCGCGATTTCCTTGTTGGATAAACCCTCGGCCACAAGCTGAATTACCTCGAACTCCTTCTCCGTGATATCCTTCTGCCTGTAGTCAAACTCTCCGGCTTCCTGCTCGCTTTTACTCATGAGGGACGGAAGCTTGTCTATGACAGCTCCGCCGAATACACTCTGTCCGTCCATTGCAGCGTGAAGCGCCACGGGAAGGGACTTGTAGTCCTGCTTCAAAAGGTAGCCTTTCACTCCGAGCTTCAGAGCTTTGACAATGTATTCATCGTCGGAAAATGTGGTCAAAAACAAAATTGTGGCGTCGCGATGCTTCGAAAGTATACTCTCTGCCGCCTCAAGTCCGTTCATGTCCGCCATTCTTATATCCATCAAAAGCAGATCCGGTTTCAATTCATCGAAAAGCGCTACGGCCTCTCTTCCGCTGTTGCCCTTTCCCACGACCTCAAAATCTTCCTCCGCCGAGATTATCATCTCCAAAGACATGGTGATAAGCTCATCATCGTCTATAAGCAAAATGCGTTTCTTTTCCATAACTCAATCCCCCAATATATCCTCATTATTTTATCCTCTGTCAAAGCCGACAGTTTTATTCAAGCATAAATACGCTCCGAGAAGTCTACTTGTTTTGTTCCTTTACAAAGGGAAGTCTGACAAACACGGTGAAGCCGTCGTTTGTATAAAAATAGGCGTCTCCGCCCGCTGAACGGGCTCTGTTTTTTATATTTATAAGGCCTATCCCGTCGTAGTCCTCCGCAGCCAACCTCTTTTTGGTCAACTCATCCAAGAATCCGTTGTCCGTGACAGACAATGTACAGAAGCTGTAATTCTGCTGCAGAATAACGGAAACCTCGTCACCGCTTGAATGTTTTACAATGTTCGTCACCGCTTCCTTAAGAATTCCTATCAAGGCAAGCTTTATGTTTGTAGGCACATCCTCATCCAAATCAATGTCTGCATTCACCTTGTATTCTTTCAGTTCATCCAGTATTTCTCTGAAATTCCTTTCCAGGTCGATTGAGTCATCATGAAGATCATGGACAGACTCACGCATTTTCGCCATGGACTCATCCAAAGTGTCTGCCAGCATTTTCAGCTGCGGGTCCAGTTTCTCGTCCCTGTTCACCGTGGATATTGCTCCAAGCAAAAGTATGGCGCGGGAAATGAGATGTCCCACGTTGTCGTGGATTTCTCTGGCTATACGATTTCGCTCGGCAAGGGTTGCAACGTGAACACTCTTATCCTGTTCCAAAAGCAGTCTTCTGTTTTCGCTTTCCATGATTGCTTCCATCTCGCGGCTGTCGTCTCTGCTTCGATTGAGAAGTTCCTTGTACTCCTGCATTTTCCTGTACATGTACTCAGATACGGCCGTAAATCCCGCCAAAACCAATGTTGCTACCTTGTATTCGCTCGTCCAGACAATACCCCCGGGCTCCGTAACCAAGGTGATTATAAAAGGGATTGCGGTGAGAATTATTATCACCGCTTTGTTATTTACAAGAAGGCTTGCCTCCAATATCAAAAAAATACAAACAGACATTACAACCGTAATGGTTGTAATGCCGTTTGCATTTATAATCGTTGCCAATCCTGCCGCCGCCAATGTGCGGATAATCACATCAAATAGCATATTGTTCCTTTTTCTTGGAAATAATCATTCCTGCCCCAAAGAACATGAGGGCAAACAGTATTTCCATCAACAAATATATTCCAAACTGACGACCTGCAATCTCGCCAATCGGTGTGTCATTTATGTAAATGACCCCTGCAGTGTACCAGTAAAGAGGCATGAAATGTGCCACTTTAACAATGGTATCTGACAAGAACTGAGTATCTACAAACACTCCGCAAAGGAAGCTCATAGAGAGGATAAGCATGTTTGACACCATGTTTATGAGGTTGTCATTTGATGTCAAAGAGCATATGAAGTATGCCATTCCCAATCCCACTAACATCAGTCCGTAGGTCTCCACTGCGTAGTACGCAAACTTGCCCGATGGGTTTCCCAGACCCATGAGGCGGATTACTATTATTATTACGGTTGTCAGACCGAATCCTACCGTAAATGCTCCGCCTATTGTAGCCGCATGTCTTGTCAAAAAGTGCATGCCGCTGACAGATATTCTGTCACTCACATCCTTGTTCTTCATAAATGTAAGGGTTCCGGCTACGCAGATGCAAAGCAGCATCATCAAAGTGTAACCGTTAAAGGTAAACATGCAGGCAAAGAAGGAGCGATGGTTTTCTTCCGAATCATCTATGACGGTTGCCTTAGTCTCATTCAGTTTAACCATCTGTTCATGTGTCAGTTCGATGGCTTCGTCCTCGCTGTAGCCACTGTTTAAATATATCACAACATCCTGCAAATAGTCACTAAGCTTCTGAGTGAGGAGAAATTCCGCTGCAGTCTCTCCGGGAGCAATGTACTCAAGAGCGTTCTCGGCATCACCCTCCACAACCTTTTCCTCAAAGCCCTCCGGAATGATAACCGCATATTCGTATATCATAAATCTGACATTGTCATTCATAACTTCCGGATCGTCTGTTTTCGGGTCAACAACCTCCTGAGTCTCTGTGAGATAATTCACCAACGCTTTGCTGAGCTTTGTGTTGTCATTGTCAGTCACTGCCACTTTTACCTTCACGTCCTCAAACATGTTATCTCTTGTGGAGGCTGTGGCGCTTGCCTGGATATTTCCAAAAAGCGTAAATATCGAGAAGTACACCAATATGTTTATAAAATTTGTTTTTAGTGATTTTAAGATTGCATTATATACTGACATATT
>JAILLZ010000074.1 GCA_024692885.1 Lachnospiraceae bacterium
TTTATCTTCTCACACTCTTAAACTCAAACTTCGAGGAGTGGCATGAGAAATACCCTGATAAGGATCTCAACGAATTCCCATTCAAGGTTGAGAAGATGAGCAAATCAGGAGCACTTTTCGATAAGGATAAGCTCCATGATATCTGCAAGAACGAGCTTTCAAAACTTTCCGAGGAAGAGATGTACGATTTCTTCAAGGATTGGGCAGATTCAAACGATGTGGAAGAAGTGAAGGCATGGGTAGCCGACAAGGAAAAGACACTTGCGGTATTCAGACTTTGCATGGGAATCGGCCAGAAGAGAAGAAGAAAAGACTTCGCATACGCAAAGCAGATTGCAGAGATGATCAGATACTTCTTCGTTGCGGAGGCACCTGTAGATGAATTCAAGTCTTCAAAGGAAGATGTGAAAGCAGTTATAGACACATATCTTTCAAAATATGATCACAATGATGACAACAGTGTCTGGTTCAATAAGATGAAAGAAATCGCAGACGAGCTTGGCTATGCGTCAGATATGAAGGCTTACAAGGCAAACCCTGAGAATTACAAGGGAAGCGTAGCCGATGTCTCCGAGATTATCAGAATCGGAGTTACGGGACAGGCAAATTCACCGGATCTTTGGACAATCAATCACATCATCGGAGAAGATGAGATGAGAAATCGTCTTAAGAGATTCGCATAAAAAATACACGAAACAGATTTGTAAATATGGCAAAACAGACTTATTCGATAATTGAAGGATTTCTTTTCACGGACGAGGCAAGTGCGGCCCGTGCCAGAAAAGAAGCTGAAAGCGTAAGATTTCTCAAAGGAAAAATGGATAAAGGAAACCCGGCGCAGATGCTGGATTTGTATTCCAAGATGGTGGAACAGAAGATGTTTCAAACACCTGTGGGATATTCATTCATGATGGAAATACAGGAGTATCTCAAGAGCAAGCCAACAATAAGGCTTGACGAGATACCTGCCATTCCCGTCATAGCACAGCTGAACGCTTCCTCGCTTTTGAATGATGCCTTTGACAACAGGGCAAAAAGCGTTGAGAAAGCAGCCAGAGAGGAACTTGCAAAGAGAGACGAGAAAAAGGGAATCGTCGAAGGCGAGGCCAAAGAAGTCGAAAAGCAGGAAGAACAACCTGCAAAAAAAAGAAGAGAAAAAAAACAGGGTGGATTTACCCTGGGACTCAGCGTGTTTTTAAATATCATTCTTGCGATTATAGTTATAGGAATGTTTGCCATAAGCTCAACCAGAGGAAGTACGACAATCTTAAATTACGAGCAGGAAATTATAAATAAATATTCTGCCTGGGAGAGCGAACTGGACGAGAGGGAGCAGGTTATAAAGGAAAAAGAGAAAGAACTCAATTTATCCAACGAATAGAGAGGTACCTGATATGGACAGAATAAAAATCCTTGTAGTAGATGATGAAAGCAGAATGAGAAAACTCGTGGGAGATTTCCTGACAAGAAGCGGATATGAAGTTGTGGAAGCGGAAGACGGCGAGAAGGCACTTGATAAATTCTACGCAGATAAGGATATAGCACTCATCATCCTTGACGTCATGATGCCAAAGATGAACGGATGGGAAGTGTGTAAGGAAGTGAGAGAGACTTCTAAGGTTCCTATCATCATGCTCACTGCAAAGGGCGACGAGAGCGACGAGCTTATGGGATTTGATCTGGGTGTAGACGAGTACATATCAAAACCATTCAGCCCGAAGATTCTTGTGGCACGTGTTGAGGCAATTCTTAGACGTTCCAACAAGTCTGCCGGTGATGAGACGATGGAAATCGGAGGAATCCTTGTTGATAAGGCTGCCCATGAGGTAAAGGTCGACGGCACGACCATAGAGCTCAGCTTCAAGGAGTTTGAACTTCTGACTTACTTTATAGAGAATAAAGGTATTGCTCTTTCAAGAGAAAAAATACTCAATAATGTTTGGAATTATGATTATTATGGCGATGCGAGAACCATCGATACCCATGTTAAAAAGCTGAGAAGCAAGATGGGGGATAAGGGCGATTACATCAAGACCATTTGGGGAATGGGTTATAAATTCGAGTGCTAAAGAGGAATTGATATGCTAAAGAAAAAGAATGTACCTCTGACTCTTCAAATGATTGTGAGCTTTGTTCTTGTCATAGTTCTCGGAATGGGCATTTGTATTTTTATGAATGTTACCTTTCTTGAGAAGTATTACATTAACAACAAAGTGAAATCCATGATTTCAGCATTTGAATCCTTAGACAAGGCAAGTGTCGATGAGAATCTGGAAACGGATGAATATGCCGTTGAATTTGAAACTATGTTCAGCAACGGAAACCTGTCGATTCTTGTCATGAGTTCTGATGGTGAACCCATACTCTCATCCGGAGACAGCGAAAGACTTCATATGCAGTTTATGGAGGCACTTTTCGGATTGAACAATGAACGTGCGGAGGTCATAGACTTTACTGACGCTTACACACTTCAAAAGCAGCGCGATGACAGGCTCGGGGCCGAGTATATGATACTTTGGGGAACACTTAGCGATGACAATCTTGTCATGATAAGAACTCCTTTGGAATCCATAAGAGCCAGCAGCGACATATCAAACAAATTCATGGTTTACAGTGGGATATTGGCTGTTGTCGTTGCGATTATTATCAGCTTTTTCATATCGAGAAGAGTTGTTAAACCTATCCTCACACTTGCCGATATATCAAAGAGAATGGCCGCTTTGGACTTTGATGCAAAGTATGTCGGAAGCAACAATATCGAGATAGACACTCTCGGTAACAATATGAATGAATTGTCGGAGAATCTGGAACATACAATCTCCGAGCTTAAGAGTGCAAACAATGAGCTCAAGATAGATATAGAGAAAAAAGAGCAGATAGACGAGATGAGAAAGGATTTCCTTTCAAATGTCTCACATGAATTAAAAACACCGCTTGCTCTTATTTCAGGTTATGCCGAGGGCTTGAAGGAATGCATCAATGACGACGAGGAAAGCAGAAACTTTTACTGTGATGTCATCATGGATGAAGCCGACAAGATGAACCAGATGGTTAAAAAGCTTTTGTCACTGAACCAGCTTGAGTTTGGAAACAACATGATTTCCTTTGAGCGATTTGATATGACAGAGCTCATAAACGGAGTCATCAATGCCCAGAAGCTTTTGGCGGAGCAGGATGATATCTGCATAACATTTGAAAACAACGGTCCTGTGTATGTTTGGGGCGATGAGTTCATGATAGAGGAAGTCATCACAAACTACTTAAGCAACGCTATTCATCATTGCGAAAATGAAAAGAGAATCGATGTTAAATATACTTTCAAGGGCGATGTGGTCCGTGTAAGTGTGTTTAATACGGGCAAAAACATTCCAACTGAGGATTTGGACAAAGTCTGGATTAAGTTTTACAAGGTTGACAAGGCCAGAACCAGAGAGTATGGCGGAAGCGGTATAGGACTTTCCATAGTAAAGGCCATCATGGATTCGCATCACAGAGAGTGCGGTGTCATAAATTATGACAACGGTGTGGAATTCTGGATGGAAATGGATACCACAGATACACATTAATCTGTTGTATCTTTAAATATAAAATGATACTATTATCCTATAAATGCACAAAAAACCCATAGTTGTCCGAAAATTGGACAAATGGGAAAAGGGGTACGAGAGTTGAATTTGAAAAAAGAGATTGCAGTTTTGCTTCTTTTAGCCGTGGTTGTATTTGGAACAGGCTGCGGGGATGCCATGTACGAGCTGACCGAGGAAGAACAGAGCGCAATTGTGAGCTATTCGGCTCACGCCATAGCAAAATTTAATACATATCAAAGTGACGGAATAGTCTATGTGAATCCGGCGGAGTTGATAGAGGAAACCGAAACCGAATCAGAGATCGCGGAAGCAATAGAAACCGAAGAACTAACGGAAACAGACGTTGAAAGCGGTGATGAAAACGGCACCGAATCCGGAGATGATTTGACGGAAGATGCATCCCAGGGCGTTGAAGGTGATTCGAGCTCCGATGTGTTTGGCACAAACCAGACATACAACGGTGAAGGCTACGGCTCAATTGAGAATTTGTCGGCAGCACTTGATTTGGGACAGATTACCGCTGAATATATGGGATATGAGATTTCCCACGATTACTCTGAGGGCGGACTTATCTCGATGACAGCGGACAGCGGAAGAGAGTATTTTGTTATCAATATCAGATTGAACAACAACTCATCCAATGCTTACAGCATAGATCTCTTGAGTAACAAACCGAGATTTAAGCTTCTTGTCGACGGGGAATCAGCGGGAAGCGCAATAACGACGTTGCTTATGAATGACCTGGTAACCTACCAGGGAAACCTTTCTACCGGAGAGTCAGTGGACACCGTTCTTCTGTTTTCGGTACCGGAAGGAAGCTATGAGTCATTCGAAACACTTGGATTAAGTGTTACAATGAACGGTAATACAAGTAATATATTATTTTGAGAAAATATAAAAAATATATTTTATTTTCAGATTTTATATGTTATTATTAGATATGATACGTGGTACTTTGGAACTAAAACCATCACGTTAGACAGTGGGAGGACGATGTATGGATACTAATATACTCTTAGAGAGCGGAACGAATGAGCTGGAGGTACTTGAATTTTCTCTTGGGGACAACCATTATGGAATTAACGTTGCGAAAATTAAAGAGATCCTCTCTTATCAGCCGGTAACACCGATACCTAATGCGCATCCAAGCGTAGAAGGAATATTTATGCCGCGTGATCTTATGATTACGGTTATAAACCTTCATAAATGCCTTGGACGTGAGGGAGAGGCGGACAGAGGTCTTTTTATAATCACAAACTTTAACAAGTTGAACATAGCTTTCCATGTTGATGACGTTGTGGGAATCCACAGAGTTTCATGGGAAGATATCATAAAACCTGACTCCACAATCAATGCTGAGGACAATGGAGTTTCAACAGGTGTTATCAAGTTGGATGACAAACTTGTCGTTATCCTCGATTTCGAGAAGATAGTTTCGGATATCAGCCCTGAGACAGGACTTAAGGTTACCGATCTTGATGATTACACACCAAGAGACAGAAGTGATTCTCCTATTCTTATCGCGGAGGATTCACCACTGCTCAGCAAGCTTATCACTGACTGCTTAAAGAAAGCCGGATATACAAAGCTTATTGTAAACGCAAACGGTCAGGAAGCATGGGATAAACTTTGCCAGTTTAAAGCTGAAGGTAATGTTAAGGACAAAGTTCACTGCATCATTACTGATATCGAGATGCCTATCATGGACGGACACAGACTCACAAAACTTGCAAAGACTGATGATGAGATTAAGGATATTCCACTTATTATTTTCTCATCTCTCGTAAATGAAGAAATGAAGAGAAAAGGTGAATCATTGGGAGCAGACGCTCAGCTCACAAAGCCTGAAATCGGAAGTCTTGTTGAAGCTATCGATAAATTGATCGAAGCAAAACTATAAGAGTAAAATTCTTAAGGGGATGTGGTTTTCACATCCTCTTTTTGAAGTTTGGGAGGAAAAACTTTTGAGTAAGACAGAGGATTATCTTGATTCCCTGCTGAATGCAGTGTCAGACAGCTCTGCCGGGAGAGTAGTAAGAAAAGACAGCAGAAGTAAGCCTCAAAGTTACCGAAGAGAGAATCGGTATACAAGAAGACAAAGCTCTTCTGCGAATGACAGACAGTTTTTAGAGGATTTTGAGAACGATATCCTCTCTGAAGATGGGGATGATGACGATTTCTTGAAAGAATTCGAGATGGAACTCGATGGATATACTAGGGAGAAGTCGGAAGCATCTTCGGATGACAGTCTGGATGAAACTGACAGTGATTTTAATGAACCGGATTCGGAAGAAAACGATCCGGCTTTGTTTGCGTTGGATGAAGACGACGCATTGGAAGAAAATGTAGCCGGCGGTGGAGATTTTGACGGAGATAACAATGATCTTCTTGGCGAAGCCATGAAGATTCTTGATGACACCTCTGATGAGAATGTATCGGATGAAGGTACATCAGAGGGTGCAGAAGATTCAGTTGAAGATCTTCTCGATATTATGGAAGACGATGCCCCGGCAAGTGGTTCGGAGGAGCCACTGACGGAAGAAGAAAAAACTGCAGGCGGTGATGATGTGTCCGCGGAAGATGCCATTTCACTGGAGGATCTTGCAGGAATGGAGGGAGAATCGGACGATGAACTTCCGCTCAAAGATGAAAATGAGGAAAACACTGAGGAACTCATGGATCTTCTTGAAAACTCCGGAGACGGAGATGAAGATTTATCTGAGATAGGAGATCTTTTAAAGGCTGTTGATGAAGGAGAAACCGTTGAAAATGACGGTAGTGACGCACTTGAGCAGCTTCAGGATTTGGATGCGCTTCAGGGACTCGGAGAACCGGGCGAAGATTTCGGTGACGGAGTTGTTGCGATAGAAGAGGGCGCAGACATTCCGGACCTCGGTGATGGTAATAAGAAAAAAGAAGGATTCTTAGCGAAACTCGCAAGAATCATTTTCGGTGATGACGACGAGGATGAGGAGCTTGACGGTGCAGGTATTGCGGAAGCAAACGGCATAGGCGAGCTTACCGACGAAAACCTCGCAATTCTTGAAGGTCTTGAGGCAGATGCACCTGCAGCGGATGCCGGCAATGGCAAGAAAGAAAAGAAGAAAAAAGAGAAAAAGCCGAAGGAAAAGAAGGCAAAACCTAAGAAGGAACCAAAGCCTAAGAAAGAAAAAAAACCAAAGCCTAAGAAGGAGAAAAAACCGGTTGATCCAAAGACACTGGATCTTTCACCGCCATTGTCGAGAGTTGCCATTGTGCTTATTTTCGTGATGGGATTCTCGTTTGTGGCTCTTGTAGTTTTGTTTACAAACCTTTTGGATTCTTCAGTAACTATGTCAGAAGCCAAGAAATACTATAAGAAGGCAGACTATGTTGCAGCATATGAAGAGCTGAACGGAAAGTCTCTTAAGGGAAGTGACCTGGATTTCTATACCAAGGTTGAGATTCTTGCAAGAGTACAGACGATGTATGATGATTACTTTAGCCTTATGTATTCTAAGCAGTACGAGATGGCAGTGGATTCTTTGATATGTGCCATCGGACGTTTCTATGTAAACGGTGAGGAAGCGGCATCATATGAAGTGGGAGACGAGTTTGAAAACTTAAGAAAACTTGTAGTTGAGGAGCTTGCAAACATCGGTCTCACAGAGGAAGAGGCAGTAGAGATTTACAACGAGAGGGACAGAAAGGAATACACGAAGGCAATAAAGCGCATTGTCAGTTCATTGGGATACGAATAAACTCCCGGACAAATTGCATGATGTCTTCGAAGAAGAGTAAGAATGATAGCAATATTGGATTACGATGCCGGAAACTTGAAAAGCGTTCAAAACGCATTTGACAGAATCGGCGAAAAGACCATAGTTACAAGGGACAGAAAAGAGATACTCGCGGCGGATAAGATAGTTCTTCCGGGTGTCGGAGCCTTTGGAACTGCTATGGATCAGTTGAAGAAATACAATCTTACGGAAACCGTAAAGGAAGTTGTGGAAAAGGATACACCTTTTCTTGGAATATGTCTTGGCCTTCAGCTTATTTTTGAAAGCAGCGAAGAGAGCGAGGGCGTAGAAGGACTTTCTATATTAAAGGGAAGTGTAAAGCGTATTCCGGACACTCCGGGAATGAAGATTCCGAATATCGGATGGAATTCCCTCGACTTACACGAAACAAAGAACGGAAAGGGCAGGCTGTTTAAAAACCTGCCCGATAATCCGTTTGTTTATTTTGTCCATTCCTATTATCTTAAGGCAGATGACGAGTCTATCGTCACTGCATCCATTGATTACGGAACCAAAATCCATGCGTCAATAGAATCGGGAAATGTATTTGCATGTCAGTTTCATCCGGAAAAGAGCGGAGAAACGGGACTTACGATTCTTAAAAACTTTGCCTTGATA
This sequence comes from Lachnospiraceae bacterium, assembly GCA_024692885.1. Lineage (GTDB taxonomy): Bacteria > Bacillota > Clostridia > Lachnospirales > Lachnospiraceae > JAILHT01. The sequence continues at coordinate 7,985 of JAILLZ010000074.1, forward strand.
TAGTAGGAGAATAAAATGTTTACAAAGAGAATTATTCCATGTCTTGACGTTAACAACGGAAGAGTGGTTAAGGGAGTAAATTTTGTGGACCTCAGGGATGCCGGAGATCCAGTGGAGATTGCGGCAGCCTATGATAAAGCAGGCGCGGATGAAGTTGTTTTTTTGGATATAACCGCCTCATCCGACAATCGCGGGACGGTTGTGGATATGGTCCGTGAGGTTGCAAAAAAAGTGTTCATTCCTTTTACCGTAGGTGGAGGAATCAGAACAGTGGAGGATTTCAGAGCGCTCCTCAGAGAGGGCGCTGATAAGATATCCATCAATTCATCAGCTATCGATAATCCAAATCTCATATCGGAGGCGGCCGAGAAATTCGGAAGCCAGTGCGTTGTGGTTGCAATAGATGCGAAAAGAAGAACCGACGGTTCGGGCTGGAACGTGTACAAGCACGGAGGCCGTATAGATGTTGGACTTGATGCCGTGGAATGGGCAAAGAATGCAAATGAACTCGGAGCCGGAGAGATTCTTCTCACAAGCATGGACTGCGACGGAACAAAGGCAGGATATGATATCGAGCTTACAAAAGCCGTGGCGGAAGCTGTGTCCATACCTGTAATAGCCTCCGGTGGAGCGGGAACCATGGAGCATTTTTATGATGCACTCACCGAGGGGAAGGCAGATGCGGCGCTTGCAGCCTCGCTTTTCCACTACAAGGAAATGGAAATAAAAGATTTAAAGGAGTATCTGAAGGAGCGAAATGTTCCGGTCAGAACCGTTTAATATGTCTAAGATAGAAAACGATTGGAAAGAAGCCTTAAGCGAAGAGTTTAAGAAACCTTACTATAAAAATTTGTACGATTTTGTGACAAAAGAGTACCGTGAAAGACAGATTTTTCCGCCTGCGGATGATATATTCAATGCGCTTCACTATACGAGTTTGAGCGATGTTAAGGTGGTTATTCTGGGACAGGACCCTTATCACGATGTAAATCAGGCGCACGGACTTTGTTTTTCGGTACGCCCGGGAATTGAGCCTCCGCCATCGCTTAAGAATATCTATGCAGAGCTTCAAAGTGACATGGGATGTTACATTCCGAACAACGGTTATCTCATAAAATGGGCGAAGCAGGGAGTGCTCATGCTGAACACCGTGCTTACAGTAAGAGCCCATGAAGCAAATTCTCATCAGGGAAAAGGCTGGGAGAATTTTACCGATGCCATCATAAAAAAGGTAAATGAACAGGACAGACCTGTGGTTTACCTTCTTTGGGGAAGTCCCGCCAGAAAGAAGAAGGAGATGTTAAACAATCCAAAGCATCTCATTCTTGAGGCACCGCATCCAAGCCCATTGTCGGCGTACAGAGGATTTTTCGGATGCAAGCATTTCAGCATGGCAAACGATTTCCTTGAGAAAAACGGTTTGACACCAATCGATTGGCAAATTGAGAATATCTGATATTTGCATAGTTTGAAGCTATAATATGATAAACAAGTATAAAAAATGCGGACTCTGTCCCAGAATGTGCGGGATGGACAGGACAAAAGGAATTGGAATATGCGGCATGACCGACCAGATGGTCTTGGCAAGAGCGGCCCTCCATTTTTGGGAGGAGCCTTGTATATCGGCTGAGAGCGGTTCGGGTGCCGTGTTTTTTGTGGGATGCCCGATGCACTGCGCATTCTGCCAAAACCAAAGTATTGCGAATGCTGAAAATAAAGGATTTAGTGTCGTTTCAACAGAAAGGCTTGTCCAAATATTCTTTGAATTAAAAGAGCAGGGCGCAAACAATATTAATCTCGTGACGGCTGATCACTTCATACCGTCAGTTACTGCCGCCATAAAAATGGCAAAGGAAAAAGGATTTGGCCTTCCCTTCATATATAATACATCCGGCTATGTGAATGTTGAGAGTCTTAAAATGCTTGAGGGCTTGATAGATGTATATCTTCCGGACTTCAAATATTGGGATAGCTCTTTGGCAAAGGACTTGTCAAAATGCCCGGATTATCCGGCGGTTGTAAAGAAAGCAATCACCGAGATGGTAAGGCAGGTCGGACAGCCTGTTTTTTATAAGAAGAACAAAAATAAAGAATGCTACACTGCCGCAGAGTATAATGAGTTCGAAGAAAATGATTTTGAGAACGCCGAAATTTTGATTAAAAGAGGCGTCATAGTGCGCCATCTGATTTTGCCGGAACACACCAACGATTCAAAGGAGATAATTAGCTATCTCCTTGACGAGTATGGGAATAAAATATATATTTCCATTATGAATCAATACACACCTGTAATTTCAAAAGAAATGGCCGAAAAAATCGGTCACTCCGAGCTTTTGAAACGCGTAATTGACGCGGAATACGAGGGGGTGATTGACTATGCCATTGAACGTGGCATAGAAAACGGTTTCATTCAGGATGGAGAGACAAACATGGAAAGCTTTATACCTGAATTTGACGGAACGGGAATCAGGTAAAACTTTTGAAATTCGTATATGTATGAAAAACAGATAGAAATATTAAAGATATAACGGGGAATAAAGATGTTTTTAGGAAAGTATTTTGTTATGTTCACCATATACAGTGTAATCGGCTGGGTATATGAGACGACATACTGCATGATAAAGAGCAAAAAATGGGAAAACAGAGGATTTCTCTACGGACCGGTGTGCCCGATATACGGAGTCGGAGCCACATCCATCACCTTACTTACGGATTTTCTTGGATCAGCGGTTATAGTGTCAGGGCTTAAATGGTGGCATGTATTTTTGATAGGAATGCTTGGAAGCGCGGTTCTTGAATATTTTACATCGTGGATTCTTGAGGTGAGATTCCACGCTTACTGGTGGGATTACAAGGATGTTCCGTTAAATATAAACGGTCGAATCTGTCTTCCTGCATCTGTGGGATTCGGTGTGGCAGGCCTGTTTGTCGTATACATCCTCTCGCCTTATACCAGAGGGATTCTTACATATATTCCTTCGGTATTGATGGAACTCCTTAGCATGGTATTTCTGGCAGTCATGGTTTCGGATCTGACCCTTACTGTTTCAGCCCTCACACACTTCGAGCAGATGGTTATTTCATTTGAGGACAGCGTAAACAGATACATGGATCAGTTCGTTGAGAATGTGAATGAGAAGAAGCTTTCAGGTGTTATCGAGGATGCTGCGAAAGATAAGATGGAATACATTATGTCCACCATGGAAGAGAGCACCAGAATGGCAGTAAGAAGAGTAAGAGGTTTCAGAAATACGAAACTTTCCATCGGTGTAAGAAAGCGTCCTGATTTTGTGACAATGGAGCGATTTAAGGAAGAAATCAAAAAATATCACGTCAAAATAGAGAAAGTTACCGACGAAACTAAGAAAAAGATAGTAGGAAATTGACAAAAAAATAACTTTGGTTGACTTGAAAAATACATGCTGATATACTTTTTCAAGCTAGAGAGAACAATTCCTGAACAATTTCGGGAATTGTTCTACTATTGAAAAAGGAGTTAAAATTATGGAAAGTTTGATCTATCTGGCACCAATCGCCGGAATCGTAGCATTGCTTTTCGCATTTTTCAAAGCAGCTATGATCAACAAGGCCCCAATCGGTAATGAGACCATGAAAGAAATCTCTGGAAACATTGCTGACGGAGCAAGAGCATTTTTGTTCGCAGAGTACAAAGTGCTTATCGTATTTGCAATTATCTTATTTGTAATCCTTGGAGTAGGAATCAACTGGCTTACAGCTCTTTGCTTTGCAATCGGAGCTTGCCTTTCAACACTCGCTGGATTCTTCGGTATGACCGTTGCTACAAAGGCAAACGTTCGTACAGCTAACGCTGCAAAAGAGGGCGGAATGAACAAAGCTCTCTCAATTGCATTCTCAGGCGGAGCTGTTATGGGACTTTGCGTAGTTGGTCTTGGAATCCTTGGACTCAGCATAATTCTTATCGTAATCAGCGGAACAAACGGATTCTCAAACGAGAGCGTAAGTATTCTTACAGGATTCTCTTTGGGAGCTTCTTCAATCGCTCTTTTCGCCCGTGTTGGTGGTGGTATCTACACAAAGGCAGCAGACGTTGGAGCTGACCTTGTAGGAAAGGTTGAAGCAGGAATCCCTGAGGATGACCCAAGAAACCCAGCCGTTATCGCGGACAACGTTGGAGACAACGTAGGTGACGTTGCCGGAATGGGAGCTGATCTTTTCGAGAGCTACGTTGGAGCACTCGTTTCTACAGTAACGCTTGCAGTTGCTTACATGGTTTCAGGAAAAGACGGATTCACAATCAATCATGTTATTTTCCCACTTGTAATCGCAGCTATCGGAGTTCTTGCATCAGTTATAGCAACATTCTTCGTAAGAGGCGGAGACAACTCCGATCCTCAGAAGGCATTGAACTTCGGTGAGTATGGAGCAACAATCATTGAGATCATCGCTTCATTCATTTTGAGTAACATGTTCTTTGGAAACCTTTCAGCTTTCCTTGCAATCCTTTGCGGACTTGTAGTAGGAACTGCAATCGGAAAAGTTACAGAGATGTACACATCAGAGAAATACAAGAGCGTTAAGCTTATTGCTGAAAGCTCACAGACAGGTTCCGCTACAAACATCATCAGCGGACTTTCAGTTGGTATGACATCAACAGCTATTCCAATCCTTTTCATCGTAATCGGAGTTCTTGTAGCTTACGGATTCTTTGGAATGTACGGAATCGCACTTGCAGCTGTAGGTATGCTTTCAACAACAGGTATGACCGTAGCTGTTGAC
>JAILLZ010000077.1 GCA_024692885.1 Lachnospiraceae bacterium
TTCTTTGCGTGTCTGGCGGTTTCGCCGTACATGTATTACATGTACAAAAAACATCCTTTTTACAGATGGATTCATTTGGATGAGGATCCGGACAAAAAGAGAAGAAACATAGGTTTTCTCCTTTGCATAGTACTGGGAGTATTGGTATCTGTCTTTTTGAACAATCTTTTCAATATGCTTTCACTATCAGAGGTGGCAACGGGATACACGAGTGTCGCCGAGAGTTTTTATACGGGAAGGCTTTTGTTTGAACTACTTGCGCTTGGAGTGGTTTCTCCGATAGCGGAGGAGTTGATGTTCAGAGGCGTGATGTTCGGATATTTGAGACGAAGCTTTCCAAAGTGGATGGCATTTGTTTTCAGCTCCCTGTTGTTCGGACTGATTCACATGAATCTTATCCAGTTTTTATATGCTTTCATTTTTGGATTCCTGCTTTGTGTAGTGATAGAGGAACTGGATACGGTTGTTGCGTCAATTTTGATGCACGGCTCGGCAAATATGATTTCAATAATAACCCAGGAGATGGGAATAAGCACAATAACGGGAAAAATACCGGTTGATGTGGCAGTACTTTTAATATTGGCACTTGTATCGGGACTGATATTTAGGTATATTATTCGAGACGGCAATTTACCCGATTAAAGCGACAAAGCGATTAAATATAAGGAGACGAAAACATGAGCGATTACAGAATCAACACAAAATGCGTGCAGGGCGGTTACACACCTGGAAACGGTGAGCCAAGACAGATTCCGATTATACAGTCTACAACCTTTAAGTATGACACCAGCGAAGATATGGGAAAGCTTTTTGACCTTGAGGCTTCCGGTTATTTTTATACAAGACTTCAGAACCCAACAAATGATTATGTAGCAGCAAAGATTGCCGAACTCGAAGGCGGAAGCGCAGCAATGCTTACATCTTCAGGACAGGCAGCAAATTTCTTTGCTTTATTTAACATTTGTGAGTGCGGAGATCATATCGTAGCTTCCTCATCTATTTACGGAGGAACCTTCAACCTTATTGCCGTAACTATGGCAAAGATGGGAATAGAGACAACATTTGTATCACCGGATGCCACAGAGGAAGAACTTAACGCAGCATTCCGTGACAACACTAAGGTAATGTTTGGAGAGACAATAGCAAATCCTGCTCTCACAGTTCTCGATATCGAGCGTTTTGCTAAAGTAGCACATGCTCACGGAGTACCGCTCATTGTCGACAATACATTCCCAACACCTGTAAACTGCAGACCTATAGAGTGGGGAGCAGACATTGTCACTCATTCCACAACAAAGTACATGGACGGACACGGTGCAGGAGTCGGCGGAGCCATAGTTGATTCGGGAAAATTTGATTGGATGGCTCATGCAGACAAATTCCCTGGACTTTGCACACCGGATGATTCATATCATGGAATCACATATGCCGAGAAGTTCGGAAAAGAGGGTGCATTCATCACAAAGTGTACAGCACAGCTCATGAGAGATTTCGGAAGCATCCAGTCTCCTCAGAATGCATTTATATTGAACCTCGGACTTGAGTCACTCCATGTTCGTATGGCACGCCATGTGGAGAACGGACAGGCTGTTGCAGAGTTCTTGGAGAAACAGCCTAAGGTTAAGAAAGTAAGCTACTCAGGCCTTAAGTCAGATAAGTATTATGAAGTGGCTCAGAAGTATCTTCCAAACGGAGGTTGCGGAGTTGTTTCCTTCGAACTTGAAGGTGGAAGAAAAGCAGCAGAAGCATTCATGAAGAATCTCAAGCTTGCAGCTATCGAGACACACGTAGCAGATGCAAGAACATGCTGTCTCAACCCGGCTACATCTACACACAGACAGATGACAGACGAGCAGCTTGAAGCAGCAGGAATCCCTGCAGGACTTGTTCGTATGTCTTGCGGACTTGAGGACAAGGAAGATCTTATCGCTGATCTTAAACAGGCACTTGAAGCAATCTAGTGAGAAATGCATTTAATGCAGAATATAGATAGAAGCTATTTATAGATAATTTGGAGGCAATAAAATGACTAAGCGTTTATTCGATGAGGACGCGTATGCAGTGGAATTTGATGCCGAAGTAGAAGAATGTGAAAAGGACGATGCGCTCTACCGTATCGTCCTTAATCAAACTCTATTTTTCCCTGAGGAAGGCGGACAGAGCCCAGATAAAGGCACAATTGAAGATATTGCGGTTTGCGACGTTCAGGTAAAACAGGGTGTAATCTATCATTACACCAAGACACCGCTTGAAGTAGGCAATACCGTTCACGGAAAGATAGATTTTGAACACAGGTTTTCAAACATGCAGCAACATGGCGGAGAGCACATTTTCTCCGGACTTGTTCATTCTGCATACGGATATGACAACGTCGGGTTCCATTTGAGTGATCAGATAGTCACGATGGATTACAACGGAGTTCTCACCAAAGAGCAGGTAAATGAGATAGAGGAAAAAGCTAACAAAGTAATATTTTCCAATATAGATATACTTGTTTCTTTTCCTTCGAAGGAAGAAGCGGAAGCAATTCCTTACAGAAGCAAGAAGGAAATTGACGGACCGCTTCGACTTGTTACCATCCCTGGCGTAGATATTTGCGCTTGCTGTGCGCCTCACGTGAGAAAAACAGGAGAGATAGGACTTCTTAAAGTGATGAGTGTTCAAAGCTACAAGGGCGGCGTGCGCTTAAGTATTCTCTGCGGAAAGAGAGCACTTCTTGCTTTCAGAACAAAGAACGAGACAGTCGGCACACTGATGGCAGATCTGTCAAGTAATGAGGATGCATTGCTTGAAAATGTAAAGAAGATAAAGAACACCTCAATGCAATACAAACAGAAGCTCTCAGAGACAGCAAAAATCATGGTACGTCGTGAGATAGAAGCCATCGCTTCGGGAGAGAAGAATGTAATCCTGTTTGAAGAAGGTTTGGAAAATACCACCGCAAGGAATATCGTCAATGAGATGGTTGAAAGATTTGACGGAATTACAGGCATCTTTACCTCATCCGATAATGATTCGGATTCTGATATAACGTCATTTAGTTTCATACTTGCATCTAAAGATACTGACATGAAGCCTGTCGCTGCAGTATTGAAAGAGAAGCTTAACGCCAAGGGTGGCGGTAGCAGTGCTATGATACAGGGATCTGTAACAGCAACAAGAGAGGCTATTTTGAAATGTCTGGGGAATAATAAACTAAAATGACGTGGATAGGGGATAAATCCTTTATAATGATGTGAATGGTTTGGAATTTACACGTGTTTTTCCTATAATGAGTGCTTCACGTGTAGTCTAATTCAATGTGATTTCAAAAACTACCGCTGAAAAGAAGAAATCGGTTTTTCAGCGGTATTTTTTTCGCTGATTTAGCCTTATTGAGGCTGATTTTTATAGAAGATTACGTGTTAAAAGCTTCATTAGAGAGTTTTGACACGTAATTGCCGGCTGTAATATTGTTTTTTTAGTGTGATTCTTACCGCCAAAAAGTCATTTTTTATTTTGTAGCGGTATATTGTATGTGTTAGGTGAAAAGTACTATAATGATTTCAAAGGAACTATTGTGTGAACGTCATGCTGTGTATTCAGGAGGGGATCATATGAGAGTTGGATTGAAGTATAGCTTAGCATTTCTATTATTTGCGTTAGTATTTGCGGGTGGTTCATCAGCTGTAAGGGCTGCAGGCTTCTTGGCAGGAGAAACGAACGGAACCTATTATGATGTGCCAAAGAATACAGATGGTTATGTTATTATGCCCGGAGATGAAGTGGTATTTGGAGATTCTGAAGAAGTTGAGACAAAACAGGGGGCTAGTGGCAATTATGCTGCTGGATGCGTAATCACTAGAACATATAAATTCATGGACATCACTCAGAATTATTATTCAAATATACCTACGAATCAATCACCTACATTAACATCTAAAGGAACCGGTACAGATTATGTTGAAAGAATTGAGAACAATCAAGAGCCTGTGACAATATATATATCCGGTCATATTGGATTTGTAAATAATACAAAATATGCATGCTTTTTATCTTCTAACAATAATGCTGCACATGATCCAATAATTGGATATGAAAAGAACGATGATGGAGCATATATTTCATATAAAACTATTTTCGTTAAAACTTACACCGCTACCTGGTACCCTGCCACATGGAACATTCATTGGGACTACACCACAGGCGGTCTAGTACCGGATGCAACCATGCAGGGCAAGGATGCGCCATCGACTGTAAGAAGTGTTTTTACCGGCGGAAATACACCATATGATTTCACTGTAAATAATCCGGTATCTGCAGGAAGACATTTCACATGTTGGACAGCCCATGAGACAGATGGAAGTAATGCAAATATAGGATTTGAAAACGAAACAGATACAAGAGAGGCAACTGAGGACGGAATGTCCACGACAACTATTTATTATAATGCCGGCAAGTATACGGGTGCTAAAGATGGTCAGGTGACTTTCAGGGCGAATTGGGAAGATGCTCCTACCGTTACCTATGATGCCAACGGCGGTACAATAAACGGGCAGTCAAAGTGGATTTATGAAGCTGATTATGACAGTGCAAATTCTACATTTACCAGAGCCGGTTTGACAGTTGATCCAAAAAGAAGTGGATATGTATTCGGAGGATGGACATACACATACGGAGATGGAACCATAGAGTTTACCAATCTTAACGGAAGCGGAAAATATGATGCGGCATTTTTCTACGGTGAGATTGGAAATAAGTATGATGATAGAGAAAATATCACTGTAAAAGCCAAATGGACTGACACAAAAGAAACAAATAAGTCCATGACACTTAATACAAGCAACATAGTTATTAAAAAGGGAAAGACCGTAAAAGTTGTTAAGGTTACATTGAAAAATGACAAACTTAAATCAGTAACCAGCGGTAACAAATCTGTTGCCAGAGCCTCAATTTCTGGAAAATACATTGAGATAAAAGGGGTAAAGGTAGGAAAGACTAAGATTAAGGTAGAATCCAAATCAGGTATCACTAAAACCATCAGTGTAAAGGTTCAGGATGGAAAAGTTACCACCGCGAAAATTAGTCTTTCCAAGTCTTCAGTGACACTTAAGAAAAAAGCAAAAGTAAAAGTAATTGCTACAGCAATCCCGGATTATTATTCTACAAAAGAGAAGATAAAGCTTACTGTTAAGAATAAAAAGATAGCCAAGGCAAGTGCTAATAATACTGCCGGAGTAATAACCATAACCGGAAAGGGGAAAGGAAAAACCGAAATCACTGTTAAAATCGGGAAAAAGAAAGCGACAATAAACGTAAAGGTGAAATAGCAATAATTAAATTCAATTAAGGTTAAGGGCAGCAATGAGAGAATCCGCAGTAAAGAAAAAAGAACGAGTAAACAAAATAATAGAGCTCCTAAAGCAAGAGTATCCAAAGACAGAGTGTACTCTGGATTACGATGATGCATGGAAACTGTTGGTGAGTGTCAGATTGGCAGCACAGTGCACCGATGCAAGGGTAAATGAGATTGTCCCATTACTGTTTGCAAAGTATCCGTCGATAGAAGCTTTGGCTTTTGCCCCCGTGGAAGATATAGAAGAAATCGTAAGACCATGCGGCCTTGGGAAAAGCAAGGCGAGAGACATAAGTGCATGCATGAAGATGCTTCACACGAAGTATGATGACAAGGTGCCGGATACGATGGAGGAACTCTTAAAGCTTCCGGGAGTAGGAAGAAAGAGTGCAAACCTGATAATCGGTGACATCTATGGAAAGCCTGCCATAGTGACAGACACACATTGTATCAGGCTTTCGAACAGATTGGGACTTGTAAAAGATGAGAAGGATCCAAAGAAGGTTGAGATGGCACTTTGGAAACTCATTCCTCCTGAGGAGAGCAACGACTTTTGCCATAGACTAGTGGACCACGGAAGAGAGGTGTGCACAGCTAGAACCACACCTTACTGTGAAAAATGCGTCCTTGTTCCGTTCTGTCCTTCCGCCGGCACGATGACCCGGTAATGCATTTGAATAATGACGAAATACTATGAAGGCATTGTCTACCCTTACATAAAAGGCAAAGGCAATGCCTTTATTTAGATGTATAAATAGGGCTACTTGCAAAAAATGAAAATTCATGTAAAATATGAAACGTTGACTATTTGTTCATTGCCTATAAAAATGCAGTTTATGCATTATTACAGGCATTATTTAATGTGAAAATGAGGAAATAAAAATGATACAGGCCAGCAACGTTACATTAAGACTTGGAAAGAAAGCCCTTTTTGAGGACGTAAACATAAAATTTGTGGAAGGAAACTGCTACGGTATGATCGGTGCCAACGGAGCGGGAAAGTCTACTTTCCTTAAGATTCTCTCCGGACAGCTCGAGCCGACAAACGGTGAGGTAATCATCACACCGGGACAGAGAATGTCATTCCTGCAGCAGGATCACTTCAAATATGATGCTTATCCGGTACTTGACACCGTTATCATGGGAAACCAGAGACTTTACGATGTTATGAAGGAAAAAGAAGCAATCTACATGAAGGAAGATTTCACCGATGAGGACGGAATCAAAGCTTCAGAGCTCGAGGCAGAGTTTGCCGAGATGGACGGATGGAATGCAGAGGCAGACGCAGCTACACTCCTTAACGGACTCGGTGTGCCTACAGAGGATCATTACACAATGATGGCAGATATGCCTTCAGCCTTGAAGGTCAAAGTCCTTCTCGCACAGGCACTTTTCGGAAATCCGGATATACTTCTTCTCGACGAGCCTACCAACCACTTGGATTTGGATGCTATCGGCTGGCTTGAGGAGTTCCTTATCAATTTTGAAAACACAGTCATCGTAGTAAGCCATGACAGATATTTCTTAAATAAAGTCTGTACAAACATTGCTGATATCGACTATGGAAAGATTCAGCTTTACGCAGGAAACTATGATTTCTGGTATGAGAGCTCACAGCTCATGGTTCGCCAGATGAAAGAAGCAAACAAAAAGAAAGAAGAGAAGATTAAAGAGCTCCAGGAGTTCATTCAGAGATTCTCTGCAAATGCTTCAAAATCAAAACAGGCTACTTCAAGAAAGAAAGCATTGGAAAAGATTCAGCTTGAGGAAATCAGACCATCAAGCAGAAAATATCCTTACATCGATTTCAGACCTGAGAGAGAAATCGGTAACGAGGTTCTCACGGTTGAAGGAATCTCAAAGACAATAGATGGAGTAAAGGTACTCAACAACGTTTCATTTATCCTTGGACATGATGACAAGGTTGGATTTGTAGGTGGAAACGAGCTTGCAAAAACAACATTGTTCAAAATCCTTGCAGGAGAGATGGAACCTGATGAGGGAACATACAAGTGGGGTGTAACCACATCTCAGTCATACTTCCCTAAGGATAATACGGCAATCTTCGACAACGGACTCACAATCGTAGACTGGCTCACACAGTTCTCCGAGATAAAAGATGCAACTTACGTAAGAGGATTCCTCGGACGTATGCTTTTTGCAGGTGAGGACGGAGTTAAGAAGATGAGAGTCCTTTCCGGAGGAGAGAAGGTTAGAGTCCTTCTTTCAAGAATGATGATTGAGGCTTCAAACGTACTTATTCTCGATGAGCCTACCGACCACCTTGACATGGAATCAATCACTGCATTAAACAATGGAATGATTAAGTTCCCGGGTGTGCTTCTCTTTGCTTCAAGAGACCACCAGGTGGTACAGACTACTGCAAACAGAATCATCGAGTTCATGCCAGACGGAACCATCATCGACAAGGTTACTACCTATGACGAGTATCTCGACAGCGATGAGATGGCTAGAAAGAGATCCGTATACCTCATGTCTGAGGACGACGAGAACGATAACTAAGAAAAAACAAAAAGCTGGACCGATGTATCAGATATACCGGTCCGCTTTTTTTGCGTAAAAGGAACTAACTATGATCAGCTTGATATTAATCAAAAAAATACTGTCACTATTTGTAATACTCTTTGTGGGAATAATCATGGTAAAGGCTAAGGTTGTAAAACCTGAGGAAAGCAAAACCATCTCCACACTCATGCTTTTTGTAATCACGCCATGTTCCATACTTACATCTTTTGAGGTGGATTTGTCGAGGGATGTGGTAAGCAGCTTCCTTTTGGCGGTTGCATCTGCCATAGTGATACATTTTGTATTGATAATCTGTGCCATACCGATGAGAAAAGTTCTCAAGATGGATCCGATTGAGATAGTTTCGGTAATGTATTCAAATGCAGGAAACCTCATTATTCCGCTTGTGACCGCGATTTTCGGAAGCGAGTGGGTAATATATGCCACGGCTTACATGGCAGTTCAGCTCGTTTTCCTTTGGAGCCACGGAAAAGCATCGGTGAGCGGAGAAAAGGGAATAGATTTAAAGAAAGTGCTCACAAATGTCAACCTGATATCTGTTTTCTTAGGAATCATAATCTTTATCACGGGATTCAGATTCCCGGGACCTGTGGATGATGCGATGGTTTCCATGAGTGCAATGATTGGACCGTCAGCCATGCTTGTAACCGGTATGCTGATAGGAAGTAAGAACTTTAAGGAACTACTCAGCCATAAAAGACTTCCATTGGTTGTTTTCCTTAGACTGATTGCGGTTCCCGTCATCACACTTCTCATAATGTATGTGAGTGGAGCAGCACATCTTGTGGAAAACGGAACGACGATTCTTTTGATATCGCTTCTTGCCACAACAACACCTTCAGCCTCCACAATCACACAGATGGCGGTGGTTTATGACGGAGATGCGGACTACGCAAGTGCCATTAATGTATTTTCAACATTGGTATGCATAATTACCATGCCTTTGGTTGTGACACTTTACCAAAGCCTTATTGGTTAAAAAATAGTCAAGTACTTTATTTTGAACAAAAAACAATTATATATGGTGACGAGCAAGTGTAGATAAATTTTTGAAAAGTACTTAATTTTAAACAAAAAACTTTCTCATTAAGTATTGATTTTTTGGAA
>JAILLZ010000140.1 GCA_024692885.1 Lachnospiraceae bacterium
CTTGAGAAGGATATCAAGGCAGAACTTGAGAAGACAAACAATGTGGATGCTGCTTCTTATCTTGGAACAGTAATCGCAAAGAGAGCTATCGAAAAAGGTATCAACACAGTAGTTTTCGATCGTGCTGGCTTCATTTATGAAGGTAAAATCAAAGCTTTAGCCGATGCTGCTCGTGAAGCCGGCTTAGAGTTTTAGAAGGAGGAAGCAAACACATGAAACGTGAAATAATTGATGCTAGTCAGTTAGAGCTTGAAGAAAAAGTTGTTGCCATTAAGCGAGTAACAAAGACAACAAAGGGTGGACGTAACATGCGTTTCACAGCTTTGGTAGTTGTTGGTGACGGTAACGGACATGTAGGTGCAGGTCTCGGAAAAGCAATCGAAATTCCTGAAGCAATCCGTAAGGGAAAAGAAGATGCTACAAAGAACCTCATCACAGTTAAGTTAGATGAGAACCACAGTATCACACATGATACAATGGGAAAACATACAGGAGCTTCTGTTTTACTTAAGAAGGCTCCGGAAGGAACCGGAGTTATTGCCGGTGGTCCTGCTCGTAGCGTATGTGAGCTTGCAGGAATCAGCAATATCCGTACAAAATCTTTAGGATCAAACAATAAGCAGAACGTTGTACTTGCTACACTTGATGCTTTAAGCCAGTTAAAGAGCCCTGAAGAGGTAGCTAAGCTCCGCGGCAAGTCTGTTGACGAGATACTTGGTTAAGGAGGATAGTAAACATGGCAGAGAAATTAAAGATTACACTTGTAAAGTCTACAATTGGCGCTGTTCCAAAGAACGTTAAGACAGTTGAGGCACTTGGATTACACAAGATTGGTCAGTCTAAAGAGTTCCCGGATAACAAGGCAACTCGTGGAATGATCCAGAACGTAAGACATTTAGTAAAGGTTGAAGAAATCTAATATAACAGAAGAGGAGGTGTCATAATGGACTTATCAAGTTTGAAAGCTGCTGAAGGCTCTAGACAGAGCGCAAACTTCAGAAGAGGACGTGGACACGGTTCAGGAAATGGTAAGACAGCCGGAAAAGGACACAAAGGACAGAAGGCTCGTTCAGGAGCACCTAGAATTGGTTTCGAAGGTGGTCAGATGCCATTATACAGAAGACTTCCAAAGAGAGGATTTAAGAATAGAAATACTAAGAATATAGTTGGTATCAATATGTCAGCTCTTGAAGTTTTCGATAACGATGCAGTAGTAACTGTAGAGTCTCTTATCGAAGCAGGTATAGTTAAGAACCCTAGAGACGGCGTTAAGATTCTTGGTGGTGGAGAACTCACAAAGAAACTTACTGTACAGGTTAACGCATTCAGTGAAAGCGCAAAAGAGAAGATTGAATCTCTTGGTGGCAAAGCCGAGGTGATCTAATGTTCGATACGCTGCGAAACGCGTTCAAAGTAAAGGACATTCGAAATAGAATCTTCTACACATTTATAATGTTAGTTATCATCAGAATTGGAAGCCAGCTTCCAATTCCTGGTGTTGACAACAGCGTATTCGCATCATGGTTTGAGGGACAGAATGCAGATGCCTTCAGTTTCTTTGATGCTGTGACAGGTGGTTCGTTCTATCAGATGTCTATATTTGCTTTGAACATCACACCTTATATCACATCATCCATTATCATGCAGCTTCTTACCATAGCTATTCCAAAGCTTGAAGAGATGCAGAAGGATGGTGAAGAGGGCAGAAAGAAGATAGTTGAGTTTACAAGATATCTCACTGTTGTACTTGCCCTTGTAGAAGCAGTAGCAATGGCAATAGGATTCTGGAGAGGAAATTCTCTTGATGAGAAGAGTGCTCTTTCAGTTATAAGTGTTATCACTTGTCTTGTTGCAGGTTCAGCAGTTCTC
Source organism: Lachnospiraceae bacterium (assembly GCA_024692885.1). GTDB lineage: Bacteria > Bacillota > Clostridia > Lachnospirales > Lachnospiraceae > JAILHT01. The sequence continues at coordinate 1,870 of JAILLZ010000140.1, forward strand.
ATGTGGATTGGTGAGAGAATTACCGAAAACGGAATCGGAAACGGTATCTCAATCGTACTTGTTATTAACATTATTTCAAGAATTCCACAGGATTTGGGAACATTATGGGAGCAGTTTATATCAGGAAAGACTCCTGCCAAAGGAACACTTGCGGCAGTAGTTATCATCGCCATCATTCTTTTGATGACAGTTTTCGTTATCCTGCTTCAGGACGCTGAGCGTAGAATACCGGTTCAGTATTCTAAGAAAATTCAGGGAAGAAAGCAGGTTGGCGGACAGTCAAGCTACATCCCATTAAAAGTAAATACCAGTGGTGTTATCGCCGTAATCTTTGCTCAGTCTCTTATGCAGACACCGGTTATCATCTGTTCGCTCCTCGGAGTTGGCGGTGGAACCGACATCGGAAGCAAGATTTTAAAAGGATTATCTCAGTCAAACTGGTTTGATTCTTCGGCTCCGGAATATTCAATAGGACTTATCTTATACATATTCCTCATCATCGTTTTTGCATACTTCTATACATCAATTACTTTCAATCCACTTGAGATTGCAAATAATATGAAGAAGGCAGGCGGATTTATCCCTGGTATAAGACCTGGTAAACCTACCAGCGATTATCTCACAGAGATTCTTAACTACATTATTTTCATCGGAGCTGTTGGTCTTATGATCGTCTGCGTAATTCCGATTTTCTTTAACGGAGTATTCAAAGCAGATGTTTCATTCGGTGGAACTTCAATCATCATTATCGTTGGAGTTGTTATCGAGACAATCAAGCAGATCGAATCTCAGATGTTGGTAAGAAACTATAAGGGATTTTTGAACAATTAATACGAATTTGGAGATAAGGTCATTAGCGATCTTATCTCCATTGTTGTATAATAAGAGTGTTGTTTGAAAATTATAAAACACTTTTTTGAATGGAGTGTTTTTACAAAAAAAGGAGAATGGTACATGAAGATTATCATGCTTGGAGCGCCGGGGGCCGGAAAAGGAACACAGGCAAAACAGATTGCAGCAAAATATAGTATTCCACACATCTCAACAGGAGATATTTTCCGCGCCAACATAAAGAACGGCACAGAACTTGGAAAGAAAGCAAAAGAGTACATGGATCAGGGAGCCCTTGTTCCGGATGAACTCACATGTGATCTTGTTGTTGACAGAATTGCTCAGGATGATTGCAAAAACGGATTCATTCTTGATGGATTTCCAAGAACAATACCTCAGGCTGAGGCGCTTGATGTTGCCCTCACAAAAAGAGGCGAGAGCATGGATTACGCCATAGATGTCGATGTTCCGGATCAGAACATTGTCGATCGTATGGGCGGAAGAAGAGCCTGCTTAAATTGCGGAGCTACATACCATGTCGTATTCAATCCTACAAAGGTTGAAGAAAAATGTGATAACTGCGGAAGTGACACAGTCTTGAGAGATGATGACAAGCCTGAGACAGTCCAGAAGAGACTTAAGGTTTATCATGATCAGACACAGCCGCTTATCGATTACTATAAAAATAAGAACATATTAAAAACCGTAGACGGTACACAGCCGATGGATAAGGTTTTTACAGATATAGTTGCTTTATTGGGAGAATAAAGCCATGGCAATCACTGTAAAGACAGAGAGCCAGATAGAGCTGATGAGAGCTGCCGGAAACATTTTGGGCAGGGTTCACCTGGAACTTTCAAAGGAACTCAAAGAGGGCATGTCCACAAAGGACATAGATGTACTCGGAGAGGAAATCATAAGAAGTTACGGTTGCGAACCATCTTTTCTGGGATATCAGGGATATCCGGCTTCGGTTTGTGTTTCTGTCAATGAAGAAGTTGTACACGGTATACCAAGTGCGAAAAGGATTATTAAAGACGGCGATATAGTAAGCCTTGATATAGGAGTTATATACAAGGGCTTCCAATCCGATGCGGCGAGAACTCATGGGATAGGAGAGATATCCGCCAAAGCAAGAAGACTTATAGCAGATACGCGCGAGAGCTTTTTCAGAGGCATAGAGCCGGCTGTTGCGGGAAACCATCTTCACGATATATCCAATGCCATAAATCATTATGCCGTAAGGCATGGCTATGGAGTGGTGAGGGATTTGGCAGGACATGGAATCGGAAGAAATCTTCACGAAGACCCAATTGTGCCAAACTACAGACAGGTGAAAAACGGACCGCTGTTAAAGAGCGGGATGACACTTGCGGTTGAACCAATGCTTAACATAGGAAGTTATGCGGTGAAATGGTTGGACGACGGATGGACAGTCGTCACGGCTGACAGAACATTGTCGGCTCACTATGAAAATACGATACTTATTACCGAAGACGGACCGGAAATTTTGTCGATTACAGATGAGGAGTTATCCTCATACGGTAGTTAACCTCAGATAAAGGAGATAGAAAATGTCAAAAGCAGATGTAATTGAAGTAGAAGGAACAGTAATAGAGAAGCTTCCAAACGCCATGTTTTCAGTTGAACTTGAGAACGGTCATCAGATACTGGCTCACATCAGTGGAAAACTTCGTATGAACTTCATCAGAATTCTTCCTGGTGACAAAGTTACAATTGAGATGTCGCCGTACGATCTTTCAAAGGGAAGAATCATTTGGAGAGATAAATAATTTTTTGAATTATTTGAAGAAAAAGAAAAATGTTGACATGGTATTTATTTTTGTATATAATGCCATGTGGACGCTTTTTGAAAACTCACGGTAGTACTATGCCCAAAAGTATGGTGTTATCCTGAGGTGATATAAAGAAAGGAGGGTTTTACGGTGAAGGTTAGATCATCAGTTAAACATATTTGCGAAAAGTGCAAAGTCATCAAGAGAAAGGGAAGTATCCGTATAATCTGCGAGAATCCAAAGCATAAGCAGAGACAGGGTTAATTCCTAACGTAAGAGTATTCTTACATCCCGGATATAACATGGCGGCTGCAACGAATACGTTGAACATGTTTATATCTGAAGTGAGGGAAGTTCTCATTAAAAAATCAATTTTTTCGTCTGTAAAACTCAACATACCGGGAGTGAAGAAGGACATAAGTAGTCAGTAGTACAAGAAATAATGGAGGTGTAAACACACATGGCTCGTATCGCAGGTGTAGATTTACCAAGAGAAAAACGTATTGAGATTGGTCTCACATACATTTACGGAATCGGAAGAACCAGTGCTAACCGCATTCTTAAGGAAGCAGGTGTAAATCCTGATATTCGTGTGCGCGATCTTACAGATGATGATGTAAAGAAGATCAGTGCAGTTATCGATGAGACTCAGACAGTAGAAGGAGATCTCAGAAGAGAGATAGCTCTTAACATTAAGAGACTTCAGGAGATTGGATGCTATCGTGGTATCCGTCACAGAAAAGGACTTCCAGTTCGTGGTCAGAAGACAAAGACCAACGCACGTACAAGAAAAGGTCCTAAGAGAACAGTTGCTAATAAGAAGAAATAATTTGAGGAAAGCAGGTTAGGTTCGTAATGGCAAAGACAACAAAGAAAGTTACAAAGAAGCGCGTTAAAAAGAATGTCGAGCGCGGACAGGTACATATTCAGGCATCTTTCAACAATACAATCGTAACAATTACAGATGCTGAAGGAAATGCATTATCATGGGCTAGTGCAGGCGGACTTGGATTCAGAGGATCTAAGAAGTCTACACCATATGCTGCACAGATGGCAGCAGAGACAGCTGTTAAGGCTGCTCTTATCCATGGCTTAAAGAGTGTAGATGTATTCGT
>JAILLZ010000157.1 GCA_024692885.1 Lachnospiraceae bacterium
CTCAACAAGCATGGTTCCAACGCCGCAGCACGGATCTATCACCTGAGCATCATCCTTCATGAAAGGTGCTGCAAGCTGCATGAGAAGCGCAGCATTTGCAGGATGTATGGATGCAGCGATTGTATTTTTCCTGTAAGAAAAGCGCTTGTCCTCGATGGTGAGGTACTTAATGAAAACATGAAGTTTTCCGGTTCTGTCTGCCAGTAATCTTATGATTATCTCGTAATCGCCAGTGGAGTTTTTTAGGGAGTATCTGCTTCCCTCTTCAAGTTCCACTGCAATACGCTTTAATACCTTGGCTTCATCTATATCCTTTGCACCTCTGAGTTCCAGCCTGAACCCGAAAGGTGCTGTGTTTTCTGCGTCGTGTCTCTTTTTAATGTGTTCGAGAATGCCACCCTTCAAAACGGCATCCGCTATTGTTTCCGGTTGGTCCGTGATAAAGATGTCTCTTTCAGGCTTCAATGTAAAAAGGATTTCTCTGTAAAATCTGAGAGCCAATATAGGTTTCAGCGAATCCGTCATCAGAGCTATTCCGAAAGGATGACGTCTCGTCCTTATTCCTCTGAGGGAAGCTGTCAGTGTTTCGTAAAACAGAGGGTTTGTGACCAAAACAACTTCCTGGTTTAGATTGTATCCCGTAAACCTGTGTTTTTTCGCGGTGGTCTCATCTGCAAGGAGGATATCCAGCTCGTGTCTCTCCTCCGCGATGTGCTTCTTTTCGTTTTCCTCGGGAACGTAGGACATGAGCTCTTCGCTTCGCTTTTTAAGTCTCTCCTTGTGAGCCTCTATGTCAAAACTTTTCAGAGCCTTGAGATAAGAACTCTTTGTAAAAAGAGTCCCATCCGAAAAATATCCGTCCACCAGCTTTTCAACTGTTTTTTTCGCTGACTCGGCATTCTGTTTTATTCCCTCTGCCAGGTCTCCCGCAAGAAGGGCGGCATTTTTTCTGGTCTTGGCGTCTTCGCTGTCAAAAAATGCCAAAAGTTCCTCAACACTAAAACAAGAGAGCAACTCTTCGGTTCCTCCCTCATTTGCGATCAATTTCCTGAGAGCGCTGAGATTGCTTCTCACGTTCTCATTGTTCTTTAACTCGTTTATTATTGTTTTCATTCGTTTTCCTCTGCCCTTCGCCTTGCTGCGCATGGGCCTTTATACTACAACGTATCTATAAGTGAAAAATAAGCCTGGCTCGGTTTCATGAGTGCACACTCGTAAATGTAGAGCTGTGTGCCGTTCTCCTTTTCTCCCTCAGCCTTCTTTGTTATCTTTACTTCGATCTCTATAGGTTTTACCTCATCCATGCTGATAAGAATTGTAGCCTGATCGTTTGGTGCTCCGGTATCGTCGCTGATAATCTCAAGCTTACTTCTTGAAAGGAATCTGGTAACGCCCGGCTTTGGTTCATCGACCTCAGGTTTGTTCTTGTAGGTGATGGTACACTCCTTGGTGTAATGGGTCATCTTCTGCTTCTTCTTGAGCTCGCTGCTCTTTCCTTTTTTCATGCCGTCAACATAGTAGCATCTGATGCCATCTTTCTTCTCAATATTTATTTCCACCTTGTCCCAAGTGTATTTGACGCCATCGAGAACAACAACTATCTCAACTTTTATCTTATCCGGAGGGAATGTTATCAGGCTTCCGTCTTTGTTCAAGCCCTTAATGTACGTTCTGTATTCCTCATTCGCGAGCACGGTACTCCAAAGGGTAACCTCACCCTCCTTATTATATGCACGTATCTTGATTCTCTGACCTTTTTTCAGTTCATTAAACTTCATGAATCATTCCCCCGAAGCCATCCACGTATTCGCGCTTCGCAAAATCGGACATATCAGCCCGCTCCTCCTTGCGCATATTATAACTCACAGAATCATTATACATTGAATCCGGGAAAAATGCACTTAAAAAATGGCTATTTAGTGGTTTGAGGGCGGATTTATACAAAATGTTGTTTTATTTAACCGTCACCTTAACCTGATCACTCACTCCATTATGCGCAATAACGTCTATGTAGCAGACACCTTTTGATTTGGCTTTCACCTTGCCCTTGCTGTCCACCGTGGCGATGGATTTGTCGCTGCTGTAGTAACGAAGTGTGGCAACATGACTGCTTGGCATGAGTTTCTTTTTCTTGTCGAGTTTCTCCACCTTGGCCTTTATGGTAAAGGTTTTTCCCTTCTTTAACGTAACCTTGCTCTTGCTCACCTTAACCGACTTGGCATTGGTGTAAGTATCGTTTCCGCCGTTTGTATACGCATGCAAAAGCGGGCTGGTCTTTATGTATTTCTTCTTGCCATTCTTTATGACATAAGCTTTGAAGCAAACCTTGTATGATGTGCCCTTTTTAAGTCCGGACTTGGTCCATACCAATGTCTTATTACCCTTGATAGACTTTACGTTTTTGCAGGCACACTTTTTCCCGTCGTGGTTGCAGGTGGTGAAGAAGATGTCATATCCTTCCGCACCGTCGACTTTGGTCCATCCGAAGGTTAGGCTCTTTTTGCCCTTTGATGCGGCACTGGCTATTACCGGTTCATTCTTTACGCTGACTTTATTTGTGTCTTTGTTGGTTTCGGTCTCGGTCTCCGGCTCTCTTGTCTCTGTGTTTTGGGTCTCACTCTCGGTTTCAGTTGACTTTGGAAGTTTTGGAATGGCCTCCGTCTTTGTGGCATGGCAGTCAACACATGTATATGTTTTCACACCCGTTGCATTCACAGTGGCCTGCTTTGTTACTACACCGGCATTCCAGTTATGATTCTCTGTTTCCACATGACTTGAGTCATTGGCACAGACTCTTCTGTGCTTGGTGTTGTCAAGTTTGGTCCACGCGCCGTAACTGTGACCTGTGGCTGGGATGACCCATGAATTGCGTGCTATTTCCGTGTTGCGGGTGGCGTCGGAGTAACCTTCACATCCAACAGTACACCTCCAGTATTCGGTATTTCCGTCAGATGTGCATGTAGCGCTTCTTGCACTGACATGAACGATATTGTGGGTATGATTATTCTTTAAAACAGGATAACTTTCTGTGAGATACCAATATGTGTCAAAGTCCTCCCAGTTGTCATATGCGGTGCAGTCAAGACCTGTCATTTCAGCGGTGGTTTTGCCGGTGACGTTGGTTGCTGTTCCGTCATTATCATATAATGCTACTGAACAGCTTACCAGGTCTGTATCATAATACAAATCCTTTGCTGTTCCCTCAAGCCCATTATGCCCTATTAAGCCACCCACCGGGGAATTTCCGGAAACATTTCCAAGGTTGTAACAGTTCTGTACAATAGTGCCTCCCCAATTATATCCAACCAATCCACCTATATTGCTAGATCCGCTAACCTCGCCTGTGTTGTAACAGTTCTGTACAATAGCGTCTCCAAGAGTATATCCAACCAATCCACCTATATAGCTGGATCCGCTAACCTCGCCTGTGTTGTAACAATTATTTATTATTCCATTGTCAGGGTCACTCCCATTGGTATATCCGACTAATCCGCCCACATAAGAACCATCACCACATACTGCTCCCGTATTATATGAATTTCTGACAGCACCATATCGGTTTTGTCCAACTAATCCGCCCGTGAGGTCATCTCCCGAAACAGATCCGATATTTATGCAATTAACCACTGTCCCTCGTCTGAGATATCCAACTAATCCGCCTACATATTGACCACCATTTATTGCGCCTATGTTATAGCAATTCGCTATGGTCCCTGATTCAAGGTGTCCTGCAACTGCACCAGTGTAACTTCCACCTGTTATGCTGCCATTTTCCATTGCAACATTTCTAACTTCACCGCCATCAACATATCCAAACAATCCCACATAATCCACATTTTCGTGGTTATAGTAAAGCGCGTAAATTACTTTTCCGTTTCCATCAAAGGTTCCTGAATACTTGTGCGAATCATTGCCGATAGGACTCCAGTTAGTCTGACCTGTGGCATATATCTTGTTTACCAAAATGGCGCAAGCACCTGTTTCTCCGCTGTTTACCTTTGTTGCAAACGCACACAGATCCGCATAATCCGCTATCTGATACGGATCTGACGCAGTTCCCGTTCCTTCCATGGTTCCACCCGTGGCAAATGCATTCACAGGAAACAGACTGACGATCAATACAAACGTCAATATTGCAGAACATACTTTTTTTCTGATTTCGTAGCTCATCCCCGACCTCCAAATATTTAAAGTTTCTCCTTTTACTTTTTAACCCTATTACAATTATATACTTCATTCCGCCCGTATAGACAAATACTTTTGCAACGCTTAATATAGAAGCGATACAAGAATTGATTTTGGGTTCAAATGGGGGTTAAAAATGAAAATTGCTGCATTTTACGAAAACATGTTGACAGCGATGGAAAGGGAAAACCTTTCCTTTGAGGAGATTCTTACCGGACTGAAAAATTGCGGTTTGGAGCTGATATACATTTCCGGTGATTCATACAAAAAAGACTGGAATGAGATAGAACCTGTTTTAAAGAAACACGGTATCGGCATAGAGGGGATGCACCAGCATTTTGACTTTGGGCATGACGGAAATTGCAGAGATTACGAAGAGTACATTGACATAGCAAAGAAGATTGGCGCGTCAAACATTCTTCTGGTTCCGGGCTTCATTCCCGAAGACGAAACGGATAAAGAAAAGGAGATCAGAAACAATATGCTCTCCTGCATGAAAGCCGCGGTCGAATACGGAAAAAACAGGGGTGTGGCTGTTTGCATGGAGGACTTCGATAATCTCCATTCTCCAATATGCTCCGTTGCCGGGATGGATTTCTTTTTCGACGCCATTCCCGATTTGAAGTGCGCTTTTGATACCGGAAATTTCGTCTGCTACACCGAAAACGAAATGGATGCTTTCAAACATTTTTCGGATAGGATTGTCACCATGCACGTCAAGGACCGTGGCCATGAAAAGCACGAAGCGGATGATTACCCTTGCGAATGTTTTGACGGTTCAAAGGCCTGGAGCGTCCCTGTCGGAACAGGATACATAAGGATAAAAGAAATCGTTGAGTATCTGAAGAAGAATAACTATCAGGGAAATCTGATAGCTGAGCTTTACGGATATGCCGATGCGTTCGAGGGTTTGAAAACCTCTGTCACATATCTCAAAAAATTGCTCAAGTTTTAAAGAAACCAAAGCCTTTTCTAAAGATTTCTAAAATCGTGCGGCAAAATGTGTTGTCGAAAACCATCTGTGCTAGAATTCACTTGGGTTATGAAGAGAGGTAATACTATGGATTCAGATTACAGAAGAGAACGATTGCGCAGGAAGAGAAGAAAAAGAAGAATAAGAAGGATAAAACAAATCTTTAGAATTACATTGGTTGTAGCTGTCTTTCTGCTTCTTATCTTATTGGCTGTGAAAGGCTTTAACGAATTCAGAAAGCGCAGCAATCTTGAAAAGGCGGAAAACATGGATGTGCCGGATTGGATAGATGTCGACCTCATCGATTCCTGGAATCCGTCCCGCTCTGGAGAAAAGCTGGACGCTGTAAACGATATTGTGGTTCATTACGTGGGAAATCCGGGAACAACGGCAAAGCAGAATCGAGACTATTATAACCACTTGGATTCCAATGTGAGCTCACACTTTGTCATCGGTTTGGAGGGTGAAATAATCATGTGCCTCCCGCTCAACGAAAAGTCTGCAGCGAGCAACGACAGAAATCACGACACCATTTCCATAGAAGTGTGTCATCCTGACGAGGACGGAAAGTTTACGGACGCCTCTTATCAGTCGCTTATAAAGCTGGTGGATTGGCTGATGGATGAGTTTCATCTGGACAAAGACAACGTGATACGACACTATGACGTGACAGGAAAAGAATGCCCAAGATACTACGTGCTGAATCCGGAAGCGTGGGAACAATTTAAAAACGACTTATAGAAAAAAGCAGCAGACCTGTAACAGATCTGCTGCTTTGCTTTTTATGCTGAAATTGAATTTCCGGTGTAAAGCTGGTAATACTTTCCTTTTTCTTCAAGGAGTTCCTCGTGGGTTCCTTTTTCTATAATTCGTCCCTGCTCGAGAACTACGATACAGTCGGAATTCTTTACGGTTGAAAGTCTGTGGGCGATAACGAATGTGGTTCTTCCCTTCATGAGGGCGTCCATTCCGTCCTGAACGATTTTCTCAGTTCTGGTATCGATAGAGCTTGTCGCCTCATCAAGGATGAGTGCAGGTGGATCTGCAACCGCCGCTCTCGCTATGGCAAGAAGCTGTCTCTGGCCCTGACTAAAGTTTCCGCCGTCACCGTGAAGGACTGTGTTGTAACCGTCAGGAAGACGTCTGATAAATGCGTCCGCATTTGCAAGTTTTGCCGCTGCAATAACTTCCTCGTCGGTAGCGTCAAGTCTTCCGTAACGGATATTCTCCATAACGGTATTGGTGTAAAGGTGTGTATCCTGCAAAACAATTCCGAGGGATTTTCTGAGATCCGCCTTCTTAATCTTGTTTACGTTTATTCCGTCATAACGAATCTTTCCGTCCTGGATATCATAAAATCTGTTGATAAGGTTTGTGATTGTTGTCTTTCCGGCACCGGTCGATCCTACAAAGGCAATCTTCTGTCCCGGCTTAGCAAAAAGCTCTATATCGTGAAGAACCATCTTGTCGTCCGTGTAACCGAAGTCAACACCGTCCAAAACAATATCTCCCTTGAGCGGTACATATTCCACTTCTCCGGTTGCCTTGTGAGGATGTTTCCAAGCCCAGATGTGAGTTCTCTCTGTGGTCTCAACAAGCTTTCCGTTCTCTTCCTTGGCGTTTACAAGTGTAACGTATCCGTCATCTGTCTCAGGTTCCTCGTCAAGAAGCTTGAAGATTCTGTCTGCTCCGGCGAGAGCCATTACTATAGAGTTAATCTGCATACTTATCTGGTTGATAGGCATGTTGAAATTCTTGTTGAGTGTGAGGAAGGAAGCAAGAGTTCCTATTGTAAGTCCTGTCCATCCGTTTATGGCAAGAACTCCTCCTACCATAGCTACAAGCACGTAGCTCAAGTTTCCGAGCTGTGCATTGATTGGTGGCAAAACATTGGCATATTTGTTTGCATTGTTTGCACTCTCAAAAAGTGCATCATTAACTTCGTTGAATTTCTCTATACTTTCTTTCTCATGGTTGAATACCTTTACAACCTTCTGGCCTTCCATCATTTCCTCGATGTAGCCGTTGGTTCTACCGATATTTCTCTGCTGCTCCACGAAATATTTTCCTGAAAGTCCTGCTGCCCACTTTGTTCCCATGAGCATTACAAATACCATGGCGATTGTTACTACCGTGAGTGGCACGCTAAGGACGATCATACTGATGAATACGCTGACAATGGTTATTCCCGAGTTCAAAAACTGCGGCATTGACTGGCTTATCATCTGTCTCAATGTGTCTATATCGTTTGTGTATGTCGACATTATGTCACCATGGGCATGGGTGTCGAAGTACTTGATAGGAAGTTTTTCCATGTGAGAGAACATATCGTTTCTCAGTCTTCTCAAGGTTCCCTGGGTAACATAAATCATCAGCTTATTGTAAACAAAGGATGCCAAAACTCCGCAGGCATAAACCAATGCAACATTTGTGATGGCCTTTGCAAGGGCGCTGTAATCGTTGCTGCCCTCTGTTATCATCGGTGCGATATAATCGTCTATCAATGTCTGAAGGAAAAGGGTTCCTCTTACGTTTGCGAGAACACTGATAAAGATACATATCACGACAACTATAAGGTGAAGAGCATAATTGTTCAGGACATATTTCATAAGTCTTGCAAATATTGCTCCCGGATTTTCAAGCTGCGATTTCATTCCTCTCGGACGGGTTTCTCCAATTCTTGCCATTATGCCTCACCTCCGTTTTCATCAAAATCTCCGCTTCCGCCGGTCTGTGCCTCGTATACATCACGATAAATCTCGTTGTTTGCAAGAAGCTCGTCGTGATTTCCGAATCCGTTTATCTTTCCGTCGTCCATGACGATAATCTTGTCCGCGTTCTGAACGGATGAGATTCTCTGGGCGATGATTATCTTTGTGGTATTTGGAATCTCTGTTGCAAAAGCGTTTCTTATCTTTGCATCTGTGGCTGTATCAACCGCAGATGTGCTGTCATCCAAAATGAGGATCTTCGGTTTCTTAATAAGGGCTCTCGCGATACAGAGTCTCTGTTTCTGTCCTCCGGATACGTTTGTTCCGCCCTGCTCAATAAATGTGTTATAGCCCTGAGGCATCTTCTCAATAAACTCATCCGCACAAGCGAGCTCGCAGGCTCTTTTGCACTCCTCATCCGTCGCGTTGATATCGCCCCATCTCAGGTTTTCATAAATAGTTCCCGAGAAGAGTACGTTTTTCTGAAGCACAACAGATACCTGGTCACGAAGCATTTCCAAATCGTAGGTTCTTACATCTTTTCCTCCTACGTAAACAGTTCCTTCGTCCACGTCGTAGAGTCGGCTTATGAGGTTTACCAGTGAGGTCTTTGCCGAACCGGTTCCTCCGATGACTCCTATTGTCTCTCCGGATTTGATCTCAAGATTTATATCCGAGAGAACCGGAGATTCACTGGTCTTGTTGTATCTGAAAACAACATTTTCAAACTTGATGCTTCCGTCAGGAATCTCGTAATCCGGATTCTCAGGGTTTACAAGGTCCGCTTTCTCATTGAGCACCTCGCTGATACGCTCCGCGCTGGCCATTGACATGGTGATCATTACGAAGATCATTGAGAGCATCATGAGGCTCATGAGGATGTTCATGCAGTATGTGAGAAGACTCATGAGTTCTCCCGTTGTGAGTGTGTCGGATACTATCATGTGTGCTCCGACCCAGCTGATAAGGAGAATACATGCATAAACCGTAAACATCATTACCGGCATGTTGAGAACTACCATTGACTCAGCCTTTGTGAAAAGCTTGTAAATATTTGCGCTGGCCTTCTGGAATCTGTTTATCTCGTAATCTTCTCTTACGAATGCCTTTGATACTCTGATTCCTGTAACGTTTTCCTGAACAGATGAGTTGAGCTCATCATATTTTGTGAATACGTCATGGAAGTATTTCATGGCAAATTTCATGATGATTCCCATTATTATTGCCAGGAAAATAACTGCTCCGAGATATATGGTTGCTATTCTTGCATTTATAAAGAATGCCATAGCCAAAGCACATATCATGCTCATCGGTGCCCTTACACCCATTCGTAGAATCATCTGATAAGCGTTCTGTATGTTTGTAACATCCGTTGTCATTCTTGTTACAAGTCCAGCTGTTGAGAACTTGTCGATGTTTGAAAATGAGAATGTCTGTATGTTCTCAAACATTGCTTTTCTTAAGTTTCTTGCGAATCCTGCCGAAGCTCTCGCTCCGAATATACCTCCGGCCAATCCTGCCAAGAGACCGATCACTGCAAGAACAAGCATTCCAAGTCCTGTCAGATATATTACTTTTAAGTTTCCCGCCTGAATTCCGTCATCTATTATTTTTGCCATGAGAAGCGGTATCAATGTCTCCATCAACACTTCCACAAGCATGGCAATAGGGGTTTTTATGGAATCGGCTTTAAATTCTTTTATCTGTGCCCCTAATGTCTTTAACATTTTTTCATGTTCCTTTCTTACATATTTCTAACTATCTTTTTCCCTTTTTCAGGTTGTCTTTAATGATTCCCATAACCTTGAAAAAGACCTTAAGATCTTCGTCGCTGATACCCTCTTTCAAATCATCCGAGAAGGAATCCAAAAGTTTTCTCACCTCTTTTTGCTCATCTTCAGCCTTTTTTGTAGGTACAATTCTTTTAAGCCTTGCATCGTATTCCACAGGCTCGCGTCTGATGTAGCCTTTGTCCTCTAGGATTTGCATCATTGTTGTGGCAGAGGAACCTCTTATCTCAAAAAGCTTCTCTATATCCTTTTGAAACACATCCTTGTTTTCTGCTTCATTAAGCAAATATCCAAGAACAGCATTCTGTTTTCCGGTCAGAGCGTCCTCTCCCTGCATCTCGAATTTCCTGTTTATTTCTCGTTTAATAAGATTTGAGGCCACGGAGATTGCTATACCAACATCGTTGTCCTTATTGCGTTTCATGTTCTCCGGCTTATTTCCATTTAATTCAGCGCACATTGTTTTTCCTCTCTGTAATCAGATTAATTCTAATTACTGCTTTAATGGTTCGAAACCTAATAGTTTGATTTCTAATAGTTTGTTATCTAATAGTTAGGAATCTAACCATTATTATAGCGTGGGATTTTCAATTTGCAAGGTTTTTATACTTTTTTCATATTTACCCATGCACTTCGAACATTTTAAAGAATTAAATGCATGGGTGTAGCTCGTATTTTGTATAATACCCATGTATCCTGAAAGCTTTGCAAAAAAAAATACATGGGAGATCTCGTTTATCAACTATCTCCCATGTACTTTCGCTTTAATCGTATTAACGTGTCACTCTGACTCATATTCCTTTTCTCGTTAGTGATGCCACCTTTACTATGGAACATTATTTGCCATGTCGGCTTTTTTCAGTTTGTTCAACGTAATGGTCAGCGGTGTGTTTTATTCCTTTTATTTCATCTTCTGTTAATGCTCTTTTCACTTTCGCCGGGCTTCCGAATGCCATCATTCCATCAGGAATAACCGTGTTTTCTGTAACCAGCGCTCCTGCGCCGATGATGCAATTATTCCCAATCTTCCTCAATCGAAACATTTCCAACAAGTTGAACTCCATCAGCAAGAAATGCACTAGGATGTACAATTACCATAATTTTCCCTCCAAAATGGATTTATCATATACTTACTAGTGGATGAACAGTTCAAAACCTCATCCCACACTTAGGGCAGAACTCAAAGTCCTCCATAGTCTCATAACCGCAGTTATGGCATCTCTTGTATCCGTAGTTAAACCCATTTCTGCCGCCCACTTGCGTAAGATGACTTGGCAGGATTTCCACGTCTTCACCTGCTGCAATCCTTCTTCCTATCTCCGGATCAAGTTCATAAACAGTCCCGCAGCAATTAGTCTGCACATAGTAATGTCTATTCCACTTAAATACCGGAATGAAGAAAAGGGACAGAACCGTGTATGTCATGAACACATTATACTGTCCATACTTTCCACAAACATCACAGGTGATAAGCTGCCTGAAATCGAAATCCTTCCTGCCATCTGTGATAGCCATCATAAAAAACATATCTGCAAATCTCTCCTTCGTCGGTTCCAACATCATTCTTTCTTCGCCAGCGCCAGCACCCTCGTATAACTCAGCACCGCCAACACACTCACCAGCACTATCATCAAAAGTGCAAGCACAATTCTATTTATCAATCCGCCAAGAACAACCATAACCACGATAAGAATCATGCTCGCAAACATATTCGGCAAAAGGTAAACAGTAACGCCTGCTCCCTGCTTTACGACCTCAACCTCATTTTCCCAATCGAGGCGCATATGTTTTACACCGCAGACGCATCCCCAGGCCGTTGAAAAGGCACAGAGCACTACACCAAGTATGAGATAAAGAATCGCCTCAACCACAGGAGTCTTGCTTGAAATGCATAAGCACAATGTGGCAAATATAGAGAACGGCACTGTAAGACACATGTTAAAAAGCATCTTTCCCTGATACACCGTCTTCATTTCCAACGGAAGGCTTTTGATGATCCAGTAATTCTTTCCTTCAAGGGATGGCGAACAAGCTGTCGTTGCCATCATTCCGATCAAAAAATACACGATGAACGGAATTGCCGGCTGCAGCATTGCCGGGTCCATAGGCGCATTGTTTGTAACCATCTTCACTATGTTGTCAAATCCAAGTATTAGTGTAAACACTCCAAGGATCAAAGCTAAAAGCTCTCCCATGGAACCGTTTACCATGTAGGTCGTGGATGCGGTCAGGCGCTTAAACTCCTTGAACGCTATGGACCAGAGCACTCCGCGCTTCTTCTGAACATCCATTTTGTAACTCTTTGCTGCCGCGTGGTTTTTCAGGGCTGAGTTTATGTTTCTGTAGGAATTACCCACAAGGGTAAAAACTATGCCAAACAGTAAAACCGTTGTTCCCACAAGAAGCAAAATTGAAAGGACATCAAGCTTGTTTACCGCATTTGAAAACCATCCCACCGGAAGGTAAACTTTTCCTGCATTCTCCGTTGCTTCCGATGTCTGCTCAAAGGCAGTCTGAACCTTATCATCCCTGAACATAGCCTCCAAGACAAAGCGAAGTCCGAAGCCGGCTAAACACAAAGCAAAAGCGAGAATGGTCTGAATCAGATTTGTCTTTCTGAAGCCCGTGCTGACCCTCGCGATCAAAAATCCCAGAAACGAAGCAATGAGCATTGGGATGATTGGCAGGAAGAAAGACAAAACAATCCAAACCAGATATACCAGTGCAAAAGGTCTCTTGTAGTATCCGTATCCCGCCATCATGGCAATTGAGACAGTGAGGTACCACGGCAGACTCTGAATGTACATGTACATGAACTTGCACGCTGCGATGGTTCTCGCCTCAAAAGGAAGTGACATGAGCATGTCGTATTCCTTGAAATTGAACAGGTACCCGTTGGTCTTAAAAAATGTAAAGAGTCCAGCCAGTGCGCTTATTATGAGGCCACACATAACCGGTGTGGCATCTATCAAACCGTAGATTCCGTAACCTATCACTGTGAGAACGCTGTAAAGCATGATCAAGGCGTACAAAATCACAAGGCCGACAATACTTTTTATGTATTTGCCCCTCTTCTTTTTGTCGTGAGCGTGTCTTATGATATTTCCGCGGCTGGTTGAAAGAAGAAGCGTCCTTAAAAGAATAATGTTTTTATTTTTCATTGTCCGCCTCCAGGAATGCCTCTTCCAGTGATTGACCCTCGGTAAGCTCATCCATGGTTCCGGATGCTATGATGCGTCCCTGCTTGATGATTGCAACCTTGTTGCAAAGCTTTTCCGCCACGTCCAAAACGTGTGTTGAGAAAAATACCGCGGTTCCCCTCTCGCACATTTCGTGCATGATTTCCTTAAGGGTAAATGTCGCCTTTGGATCAAGTCCCACAAAAGGCTCATCCAAAACAAGAAGTTTAGGCTCATGAATCAGTGCGGAAATGATGGCAACCTTCTGTTTCATTCCGTGAGAATATGAGCTGATAAGATCTCCCAGTGCA
>JAILLZ010000172.1 GCA_024692885.1 Lachnospiraceae bacterium
GATTCATATGCTTCATCAAAGATCCGGTTTATTTCTTCTGCATATATAAACACTATAGGATCTGATTCCATCTGGCATGATGAGAATTATCATAACGCGTTGGTAGAAGCACTTGATAGTGATAGTGCCATAGCTTCTTGGAGTTTTTCCGGAGAGGGAATTGCAGAGATAAAAAATACAATAAGATAATACTACAGAAAAACACAGCCGTTTTAGCGGCTGTGTTTTTTAGGAGTAATTTATTCGGTTCCGTTAACCCAGGAATCAAATTTCTCTAGTACAGCATCATATGTTTTTTGAGAAATTTCCGGTAAATCTTTGCCCCAGGTCTTTGTTGCTTCACTGAAACCTTTCTTGAAAGCTTCAAGAAGCTCATTTGCTTTGCTAGGATCGTTTCCACTAAGTGCTTTAGCGAAATCTACGATACGTGATGAAGTCTGGTCAACACCCCAATATCCGTTTTCAGATATTGCTTCCTGTGCTTTTGCCTTAGCTGCTTCGTCAACCGTAAAATCTCCGCTGGCAAGGAACTTCCAAACATCATCGGCCATACCGATTTGTACTCCCTGCTTTGACATCATTTTCTCAACTATTCCTTTGAGCTGAGAAACCATGGCGTCGGAATCTGCTTTCATCTTCTCTACAATAGCGGTACGGTCTGCTTTCTTGGAATAAGTTCCACTGACTTTCGAAGTATTATCTTTCGAAGGTGTATAAACTGCCGCTTCCTTTGAGAACGAAGTTGCAGACGCATTGGAGGCGGTTTTGTCCGAAACTTTAGTTTTGGACTGACCGGATGAAGTTTTGTATGTGGAGTTCACGTTATTGGTTACAGTATTGGTTACGTTAACATCCATATCTTACCCTCCTTGGTCATTAGATAAAAATCCGTTTCATCTATATTGTCGGCACATATTTGTTAAATCATTATAGCACGCGTGATAAAAATTACAATCAGTCCTCATTGACCTTTAGTTCACGGTTTGGTATGATTTGGATTGTATACAAAAAACAATAGGGGATACAATATGGACGAACTTAAGGTAAAAGCCCTTGCTAAGATAAACTTGGGACTTGATGTGGTAAGGCGCAGAGAAGATGGATATCACGAGGTTCGGATGATCATGCAGACTATTCATTTGTTTGATCAGCTGACCGTGAAAAAGATAGAAAAACCTGAAATTACAATACATACCAATATGTCTTTCCTGCCTACTAATGAGAACAATCTTATCTATAAGGCAGCAAAGCTTATGATGGATAATTTCGATATAGAAGGCGGAGTTGACGTTGATTTAAAAAAGAGAATACCCGTGGCAGCCGGAATGGCCGGCGGAAGTACGGATGCCGCAGCTGTAATGTATGCAATGAACAAGATGTTTGATCTTAAGGCTTCAAGGGAAAAACTCATGGAGCTTGGAGTTAAGATAGGAGCGGATGTTCCTTACTGTATCATGAGAGGAACGGCTCTTGCAGAGGGCATCGGGGAGGAGCTTACATCACTTCCTCCGATGATAAAGTGTCCGGTTCTCATTGCGAAGCCGTCAATCAGTGTATCAACAAAGTTTGTTTATGAGAATTTGAAACTGGATGAAAACACTGTTCATCCGGATATCGACAAGATAATCGCAGACATGAAAAGCAAGGATCTTGGAGCGGTATGCAGGGATATGGGGAATGTCCTTGAGTCTGTTACCATTCCGAACTATCCAATCATAGATGATATAAAGAAAAAAATGGTTAGTGACGGAGCAGTCGGAGCCATGATGAGCGGAAGCGGACCTACGGTTTTCGGACTGTTTGACGACAAGAAGACAGCCGAGAAAGCCTTTGCTTCTATGAAGGAAAGTGGCCTTGCAAAACAGGTATATCTCACAGACATTTATAACACCAGATGGAGCTGATTATGAAAGACTTGAAATTAAACGAAAATGCATTTTTACCTCTCAGGGATGTCGTATTTAATACATTGAGAGAGGCTATATTAAGGGGAGACTTAAAGCCGGGTGAGAGACTCATGGAGCTCACATTGGCATCAAAGCTTGGAGTTAGCAGAACCCCTATACGTGAGGCAATTAGAATGCTTGAGCAGGAAGGCCTTGCGGTAACTATGCCAAGACGCGGAGCTCAGGTTGCCGGAATGACGGAAAAAGACATGGAAGATGTGCTTCAGATAAGGGAAGCTCTTGATATTCTTGCTGCGCAGATAGCATGCGAAAAGATTACGGAGGAGCAGCTTGTTGAGGTGAAGGCAGCAGCCGAGCGTTTCAGAAAATGCACATTGACACATGATGTTAAGAAGCTTGCCGAGGCCGATGTGAATTTTCACGATGCCATATACAACGCGACAGACAATCCAAAGCTTATCAGCCTTTTGAGCAATCTTAGGGAGCAGCTTTACAGATACAGAGTGGAGTATCTGAAGGATGAGTCAAAATACAGCGAGCTTGTTGAAGAACATGACAGAATAGTGGAAGGCCTGGAAAACAGAAACATGGAATTGCTCACTCAAAGCATGAAAGCCCATGTTGAGGGCCAGACTGTAGCCATGAGACACGTGATTCGTGACCAAGACTAATGGATTTTCATAATCATGACAAATAGACGTCACGATGAATGTAATTCACAATCATGACAGATGTTTTAGAACGGAATAGATATGACAAAAGATGTAATAGTAAATATAAAAGGCAGCCACTTCCTCGAAGGAGAGGATAAGGGGCCTATAGAGGCATTGATGCCGGGAAGCTATTTCAAAAAGGAGGATTCCCACTACATATTTTTTGAGGAATACATGGAAGGTTTGGATGAACCATTAAAGACGCGAATCGTCATCAAAAATGAGACGGTTGAGCTCACAAGGAGCGGAAGCCTGAAACTCAGAATGTATTTTGACAAAAGCATGGAGAGTGAGACCGATTACGATACTCCTTTTGGAAAAATAAATATAAAAATAAACACGTCTTCCGTGGATTTTAAAGAATCAGAGGAAGAATTGAGATGTGAAATAGAGTATTCGCTCGATTTTAATGATTCTCCGGGATCAAAGAGTAACATGATGATAGTATTGAAACCAAAGGGAAGTGTCAGCTTGTAGCTGACACTTCCTTTTCAAATGCCTTAAAAAGTCTGTCGGACATGGATTTCATCTTTTCTTTATTTACCTTGCAGACAGCTCTGTCATAGGTGTAGAGGCCGTTTACTTCCTCCTCAACATCGGAAAGCTGGGTGTAGATTACACCGGAGATTCCGTATTTAAGGTTTGGAATAACCTCATCATCATACATTTTTGCGATGCGGTCGGTGAGAGCTTCTTTGTCCTCACATGAGCCATAGCCGTAAACGTTTTCGGGAGCGTAGGAGTGGGCTTTATCACAAAGCGAAAAACCACCGCATTCCGAAATGATGACAGGTTTGTATCTCTTTTTACTCTTTCGTTTAATCTTATGAAAATAAAAATGGTCGGATTCAACGTCTGAAACATTTAAAAGTGAGTTCGGCTGTTTAAACCAACCCGAAGTGGAATCATAGATTCTGGTGGAATCGGCTTCTTTCATGATTCGTGTTACCCGATTGCTCTCGAATTGTCCCCAACCTTCATTGAAAACAGTGTAATAAACCACGCTTGGGAAGACCTTCAGGTAATCTATCATTTCAAGAGAGTGATTTATAAAGAAATCCTTTGCTTCATCCGGCATGTTGAAATGTTCGTCGCTCTGGGTCTGGCCAAAGAATGTCGGAAGAAGGGTTTCTCTGAAATAATTGTAGTCTCCGTTGTTGATTAGATCCTGGAAAACAAGAATTCCAAGCCTGTCGCAGGCATTGTAAAAGTACGCGGGCTCGAGTTTTATATGTTTTCGAAGGACATTAAACCCAAGTTCCTTCATGGATAGGATATCTAAGTCGTAGTATTTTAGGGACGGAGGAGTAAAAATACCGTCACTGAAATAACCCTGATCTAAGACACCGTGCATAAACAAAGGTTTATGGTTTAAGCAAATGCGGTTTTTGCCGTTTGCCTTTTCTATAGATATTGTACGCAGTGCAAAATAGGAAGTTACAAAATCCTCATCACTTTCCACCGTAAAATAATACAGATTAGGCTCATCAGGGCTCCAAAGCTTTGGTTTGTCGATGGTTACCGAGCAAATACCGTCTTTAAAAGCAGTCTCGTATTTAAATCCCAAAGAATCAATCTTCAGAATACCGGTATCAATTCCCTCAATATTGAAAGTGACATCCATTTCGTCCCAGGAAGTTGAAATTTTTTTGACATAGTTTTCAGGAACGGACTCAAGCCAAACGCTCTGCCATATTCCGGAAACATTTGTGTACCACATTCCACCCGGATTTTTAACCTGCTTTCCGTACGGATAGGTGGTGCTTACGGTATCTTTTACATGCAGGGCAATGGTTATTGGAGAATCTGAGGTTACGTAATCGGTGATATCAAAAGAAAAAGGAAGATAGCCGCCTATGTGGATGCCAACGGAAACTCCGTTTACAAAGCACTCACACATCTGGTCCACCGCACCGAAATGCAGCAACAGTCTTTTTTTCATAAAACCTTCCGGAAGAGAAAAAACTTTTCTGTACCAGAAACCGTCTTTTATGGAGTTTGCGATAGTGTCTGTGGTCTCCTCGGTATATGCAAGCTTATCAGATGAAGAAAAAGCTCGTTTTGATTGAGGTGGAAAAGGTACTCTTATGGTTTGATCGAAGTTTGCAGGGCATGCCGCACACTTGTTGTTGGCAAATTCCCACTCACCGTCCAAGCTGAAAAAAGAGTCTCGAACTAATTGAGGGCGTGGATAAAGGCTTTCTTCATCTAATTCCGTCATTGGAAGAAAAACTCTTTTTGTGCTTTTTGTCTTTCCTATTTGTTTTATTCCGTCAATTATATTTCCTACGATGAGTCTTGGACCCCAGAAAAAATCAACTATGTCAAACATAAAAAACCTCTGAATCACGCTTTATTTGTTGAAAAATCAACCATCTGACTTCAATTATATAGGGCTGAACAAAGGTGTACAAGAAATTTCAAAAAACTTTAACACAAATTGATAATATATGTGTTAATATTATAGCGTATGGGCTAAGCCCACTAATTGACGACAAATAACAGGAGTACATATGTTTAGTACAATACTTACTTTACTTTGCGGAGTCGCACTTTTTCTGTTTGGAATGCAGCAGATGGGCGACGGACTCAAAAAGGTGGCGGGTAACCAGCTTGAACTTACGCTGTACCGTCTCACAAATACACCATTAAAAGGTCTTTTGCTCGGAACCATCGTTACCGCAGTAATTCAGTCATCTTCTGCAACCACTGTAATGGTTGTGGGTTTTGTTAACTCAGGAATGATGAAGGTTGCTCAGGCAATCGGTATCATCATGGGTGCCAATATCGGAACGAGTATCACCGGTTGGATATTATGTCTTTCTTACATAGACGGAGACAGCGGTATTGCCCAGATCCTTTCAACATCCACAATATCCGGAATCATGGCATTGGTTGGTATTTGTTTTCTCATGATGGGAAAGAAGACCACCACAAAAAACATCGGAACCATCATGATGGGCTTTGCAGTCCTTATGATTGGAATGCAGACCATGAGTGGTGCGGTATCTCCGCTTAAAGAGAACGAGAGCTTTGTAAACATGCTCACCGTATTCTCAAATCCTTTTATGGGAATATTGTTTGGTATTGTATTTACAGCCATCCTTCAGTCGGCATCCGCTTCAGTCGGTATTTTGCAGGCTTTGTCGGTTACGGGAGGCATCACATTCGCCACAGCTTTTCCTATTACATTGGGAATCGGTGTCGGCGCAGCTTTTCCTGTACTCCTTTCTTCAATAGGAACAAATAAAAACGGAAAAAGAACAGCCATCATTTATCTCTTAAATGATTTATTCGGTATGGTTTTCTGGTCTATCGTATTCTATACGGTAAATGCCTTTGTGCATTTCGATTTCCTCGATATGCAGATGAGACCTGTGACCATAGCGCTTCTCAACACAGTTTACCGTGCGGCTACAATAGCTGTTATCTTCCCATTTGTAAAGGGAATTGAAAAACTCGTATACACATTAGTTAAGGATGATCCTGAAGAGGAAGAGGAATACGCAGACTTCGAACTTTTGGAAGAAAGATTCCTTGATTATCCGGCACTCGCTATTCAGCGAAGCCATCAGGCAATTGCCGGAATGCTTAAAAAGACAGAGAAGAACTTTACCAGAGCTCTTGAACTGATGAATGTCTTTAGTCAGGAAAAATATGACAAGATTCAGGGTAGAGAAAATCTTATCGACAAGTATGAGGATAAGCTCGGCGCGTACATCATGAAGATCACAGCCAGACCTCTTACATCTTCTCAGTCAAGCCATACTTCACAGCTCTTGCACAGTATCAGCGATATCGAGAGAATCGGAGACCATGCGGTAGCATTGGCTGATACAGCATTTGAACTTGCTGACAAGAAATACAAGTATTCATCTGAGGCCAGAAGAGAGATAGCCTTATTGCTTGAGGCAACGACAGAGATAATCGACCTTACTGACAAGGCTTTCTGCGACGTGGATATTGATGCAGCAAAGAGCATCGAGCCTCTCAGAATGATCATAGGAGAGATGTGCGATCTCATAAAGATTCATCACATCGGAAGATTAAAGAGCGGAGAGTGCCAGCTTAAGCACAGTTTTTCTTTCAATGACATCTTAACCAACTGCGAGAGAATTGCAGCTCATTGCTCAAATGTTGGTATTGCAATGCTTGAACAGGAAAACGACAGTTACGATCCGCATCAGTATGAAAAGGTTCTCCGCGACAGAAACAACGAAGAATCCCATGCTAAATTTGAAGAGTATGCTGAAAAGTACGACCTTATGAAGGATGCACCTCCTGAGGTCAAGAAGAAAAAGAACAAAGACAAGAATAAAGACAAAGAAAAGTCTAAAGATAAAGAAAAAAAATCCAAGGACAAATCCAAGGATAAAGAAAAGTCCAAGGGCAGGGATAAAGACAAAGAAGATGAAACATCAACTGATGCAGGGGAAATAGAAGAAGTTCATGAGTAAAAAAAGAAAGGACAGGGAAAACACTCTCCCTGTCCTTAAAATTTCCGTTAGAAATCTTGTGGAGTTTATCCTACGCTCCGGAGATATAGACAACAGATATTCCGATGGTGCAAGGCTTGACGCCATGCAGGAAGGAAGCCGGATTCACCGAAAGATTCAAAAATCCATGGGACCGGACTACATGGCCGAGGTCTCACTTAAGATTGAAATCGAAATGGGTGAATACATCCTTGTTGTGGAGGGAAGAGCGGACGGAATCATAACTCCTTATGACGGAAAAGTCACAATCGACGAAATTAAAGGAATGTACGACAGGGTAGACCTGTTTGAGGAGCCTGTGCCGGTTCATCTGGCTCAGGCTAAATGCTATGCCTACATTTATGCACTGATGAACGGACTGGACGAGATAGATGTTCAGATGACCTACGTCAATATGGACACCGAGGAAGTGAAGCGTCTCACTCAAAGTTTTGAATTTAAGGACCTTGAAACCTGGTTTGATGGGCTCATAAAAAGCTACAAAAAATGGTCCGACTTTTCTTTCTACTGGCAGAAGGAAATGAGAAAGACAATAAAGCCTCTGGAGTTTCCTTATGAGTACAGACCGGGCCAGAAGGAGCTCGCTTCGGATGTATATCGAACCATCCTAAGAAAAAAGGATTTGTTTCTACAGGCACCTACGGGGGTCGGGAAGACTCTTTCAACCATTTTCCCTGCAGTGAAGGCCGTGGGAGAGGGATTGGCGGATAAGATTTTTTATCTCACGGCAAAGACCATGACAGCGTCTGTTGCTTCAAAGACGTTTGACATTTTTATGGAACGCGGTTACCGCGCAAAAACCATCCAGATAACAGCAAAGGAGAAAATGTGTCTTTGTGAGGAGATGACCTGCGACCCGGAACACTGCGAATATGCCAAGGGCCATTTTGACAGGGTAAATGATGCAGTCTATGAAATGCTAAATGAAAAAGACAAATTTATGCGCGATGAGATAAGGGAGTTTGCAAAGGCACAAAAAGTCTGTCCTTTTGAGTTTTCCCTTGATTTGTCCAGTTGGTGTGATAACATCATTTGCGATTACAATTATGTATTTGACCCGACGGTTTATTTGAAAAGATTTTTCGCTGAGGGAAATAAGGGAGAATATCTGTTTTTGGTGGATGAGACTCACAATCTCGTCGACAGGGGAAGACAGATGTACTCTGCATCCCTGAAAAAAGAGGATTTTCTTGCGGTGAGAAAACTGGTAAAGGGACACAATAAGAAGCTTGAGGATGCACTTAGCCGCTGCAACAAGATTCTTCTTGATATGAAGAGGGATTGCCCGGACATAAAAGAACTGGATGACGTGGACATTTTTGTTTATTCGTTGATGCGCCTTGCGAACGTCATGGACAATTTTCTTAAAAAGTCGGTTGGATTTGTACACAGAAAAGAAGTTACCGAGTTTTATTTTGAACTTAGAAACTTCCTAAACATATATGAACTTGTGGACAGGCATTATGTGATTTACTGCGAGTTTGACGAAAATGATGATTTTGTGGTGAAACTGTTTTGCGTGGATCCTTCTTTCAACCTGGAGCAGTGTTTAAAGAAAGCGAGAACTACTGTATTTTTCTCTGCGACACTTCTTCCTATAGGCTATTACAAGAGTCTTCTCACGAAAAAGACGGACAGCTATGCGATATATGCGGAAAGCTCATTTGCCAAAGAGCAGAAGCTGTTGCTTGTGGCAGGAGATGTTACGACAAAGTACACGAGACGTTCCGAGGACGAGTACAAAAAAATGGCTTCATACATTTATGAGATGGTAAAAGCCAAAGACGGAAAATACATGGTTTTTGCTCCTTCATATCTCATGATGAAAAACGTGAAAGAGGCTTTTGAGACAATACTCGAAGCTCAGGATGACGAGCGCGTAGTAAATGGAAGCTGGAGACTTCTGATGCAGGAAAGTAGAATGAAAGAAGCCGACAGAGAAGCTTTTTTGGAAGAATTCAACGGTGACGGGACACTTGTGGCTTTTTGTGTCATGGGCGGAATCTTCGCAGAGGGAATAGATCTTACAGAAGAAAAGCTTATAGGGGCCGTAATCTTGGGAACGGGTCTTCCGCAGGTCGGACATGAGCAGGAAGTTTTAAAAAGCTATTTCGATGATATGGACGGCGAGGGATTTGATTACGCTTACAGGATTCCCGGAATGAACAAGGTACTTCAGTCTGCCGGAAGAGTTATAAGAACCGTTAAGGACAGGGGAGTGATTATGCTCTTGGATGAACGGTTTTTACAGAGCGCATACAAAAATCTCTTCCCGAGGGAGTGGGATGATTACAGGATATGTAACCTCAACACCGCAGGGGAAGAGATAAGAAAATTCTGGTCTGATAATGCTTAGAAATATTTCATGAGATAATAAACATATATTTATATTATCATACAAAATATTTTTACAGTGATGGCAACAGGTTTAAGAATCTGTCTGTGGAAGGAAGCTGCGGAATACTTGAATTAACCGCAACAACAATCTGTCTTTCAGGGATTCTCTCCTGAAGCTTCAGGCTGTAGATTTCAGGATCAGCGTTTTTAAGCATGTAATCCGGAACAAAAGCGATTCCAAGTCCGATTTTTGCAAGATCGAGCAAAAGATCGTTACTTGACAATTCAATCTGAGGAACAAGCTCAAGCTGATGCTGCAAGAAGATATCATGAAGATATTCACTTGTGGTACTTTTCTTATCGAGCATCAAAATAGGATAGCTTGTGAGTTCTTTTAATGTGAGAGTCCTTCCTTTAAGTGGGAAGGCTTTTTCACTGCCTGCAAAAACATCCTTGAATTTGCAAACAACTCTGACTATATCTTCCTCAGGAAGTCTGCTGTTTGGAGTGTTTGTAAAAACGAGGTCCACCTTTCCCTGACGCATAAGGTCGGCACATGCCAAAGAAGTAGCGTTTGTGACCTTTATCGGTACGTCCGGATAGAGTTCGTGAAACTGCTTGAGGTAAGGTACCAGAAAATAACGGCAGATGGTATCGCTGGCAGCTATGTGAAGCTGACCGAGGTTTACCGTGTCGAGTATCTGGTCTTCACCACGTTTTATGAGATTCATGGCAGGTTCAATGTGTTTTAACAAAAGCTCACCTGCCGGAGTAAGTTTTACTTTTTTTGTACTTCTGATAAAAAGCTGCTGGTTAAGCTTCTTCTCCAGAGATCTTATCGACTGACTTACAGCCGACTGGGAGATGAAAAGCCTTCTGCTGGCTTCCGAAAAGCTTAAAGTAGTAGCTACATGATAAAAAACTTTGTACAGTTCGTAATTTATGTCCATATTAATCCTCTTTAATGGTGCATGGGCGATTTATAAGTGTATTTAATAATTCTATTATCAATCTTAACATAAGTCAAGATGATAAGTGTAATTTATTAATAGAATAAAATATATTAATTATACTTATCTTATGTTCAATGATATATTATCATATGGATAAAAAATAATATGAACCAACGTTCTTTAAGGAGGTATCCCCTTATGGGAGTTAAACGAGTTTACGTAGAGAAAAAACCTGAGTATGCAGTAGCTGCAAACAGCCTTAAATCCGAGATAAAAAGCTATCTTGGAATCAAGGAAGCGAGCGGTGTACGTGTTCTTATCAGGTATGATATAGAGAATATTTCCGATGAAACATACAAGAAAGCTGTCCGTACGGTATTTTCGGAGCCACCTGTGGATTTTGTCTATGAGGAGAACTTTGATGACAAGGGGGCAAAATGCTTTGCCGTAGAATATCTTCCGGGACAGTTTGACCAGAGAGCCGACTCTGCCGAGCAGTGTGTAAAGCTTTTAAATGAAAACGAGGATCCGGTTATTCGTACTGCAACAGTATATGTTATAGAGGGAAACGTAGATGACGAGGAGCTTGATGCCATAAAGAAGCACTGCATCAACCCTGTGGATTCAAGAGAAGCAGAATCGGAAAAGCCTGCAACACTCGTGCAGGAGTTTGAAGAGCCTGAAGATGTACTTATATTTGATGGTTTCAGCGACATGGATGAAAAGAGCCTTAATGAACTCTATGATTCACTCGGCCTTGCCATGACTTTCATGGATTTTAAGCATATCCAGAAGTACTTTAAGAACGAGGAGAAGAGAGATCCGTCCATGACGGAAATCAGAGTTCTTGACACATATTGGAGTGACCATTGCAGACACACTACATTCTCTACCGAGCTTAAGAATGTGAGTTTTGAGGATGGGGATTACAGCAATGTTTTAAAGGGAACCTACGAGGATTATCTTAAAACTTTTGAAAATATGTATGAGGGACGTGACGACAAGTATGTTTGTCTCATGGACATTGCCCTCATGGCTATGAAGCGCCTGAAAAAAGAAGGAAAGCTTAATGATCAGGAAGAGACTGACGAGATAAATGCATGTTCAATAGTTGTTCCTGTAGAGGTGGATGGAAAGACGGAAGAGTGGCTTGTCAACTTCAAGAACGAGACGCACAATCATCCGACTGAGATAGAGCCTTTCGGTGGCGCTGCTACATGTCTTGGCGGAGCCATCAGAGATCCGCTTTCGGGAAGAACTTATGTATATCAGGCAATGAGAGTTACAGGTGCTGCAGATCCTACCGTGCCTGTAAAAGATACAATTACAGGAAAGCTTCCTCAGAAGAAACTTGTCAGAGAGGCCGCACACGGATACAGCTCATACGGAAACCAGATTGGTCTTGCGACAGGCTATGTAAAGGAAGTTTATCATCCAAATTATGTGGCAAAAAGAATGGAAATCGGAGCTGTTATGGGTGCCGCTCCAAGACGTGCCGTGCAGAGACTTACATCTGATCCGGGAGATATCATTATCCTTCTCGGAGGTCGCACCGGACGTGACGGAATCGGAGGAGCAACAGGTTCTTCCAAGGCTCACAACACAGAGTCCACATCTGTATGCGGAGCTGAGGTTCAGAAGGGAAATCCTCCTACAGAGAGAAAAATACAGAGACTTTTCCGCCGTGAAGAAGTGAGCTTCATTATAAAGAAATGTAATGACTTCGGTGCAGGCGGAGTTTCGGTTGCAATCGGAGAGCTTGCGGACGGACTTGTGGTTGATTTGGATAAGGTTCCGAAGAAGTACGCAGGACTTGACGGAACAGAGCTTGCCATCTCCGAATCACAGGAGAGAATGGCAGTTGTTGTAGACCCTAAGGATGTTGACAAATTCCTTGGATTTGCTGCAGAGGAAAACCTTGAGGCAGTTCCTGTTGCTGTTGTAACTGAGGAGCCAAGACTTATTTTGAAGTGGAGAGGCAAGGAGATTGTAAACATCGCCAGAGCATTCCTCGACACAAACGGTGCTCATCAGGAAACAGAAGTTTCGGTTGAGTCTCCTTCAAAAAATGATAACTATCTTGAGAAATATCCTATTCCTGAAGTTGAAAAAGCTTTGGAAGAGGGCGATATGAAGAAGGCATGGACAAATGAACTTTCAAACCTCAACGTCTGCTCACAGAAGGGACTTGTGGAGATGTTCGACGGCTCAATCGGAGCAGGTAGTGTTTACATGCCATACGGTGGAAGATACCAGCTCACAGAGACACAGAGCATGGTTGCAAAGCTTCCTGTTATGAACGGAAAGACGGATGTCGTAACCATGATGTCCTACGGATTCAATCCGTATCTTTCAAGCTGGAGCCCATATCACGGTGCGGTTTATGCCGTTCTTGAGTCAGTTTCAAGAATCGTCACAGCCGGCGGAGATATGCATAAAATCCGCATGACCTTCCAGGAATACTTCAGAAGAATGAGCGAGGATAAGACACGTTGGAGTCAGCCGATGGCAGCACTTCTCGGTTCTTACGCAGCTCAGATGGGATTCGGCCTTCCTTCAATAGGAGGAAAAGACTCAATGTCAGGAACCTTCAATGACATAGATGTTCCACCGACATTGGTTTCGTTTGCAGTTGATGTAGCAAAAGAAAAAGATATCATCACACCTGAACTTAAAAACAAGGGCGATGCGCTCATGCTCTTTAGCATAGAAAGAGATGAGAACCTTCTTCCTGATTATGATCAGGTTATGAAACTCTATGATGTAATACATGTTTTGACAGGAAACGGAGCAATTATCTCTGCCTATGCACTCGACGGATACGGACTTGCCGCAGCACTTGCTAAGATGGCATTCGGAAACAAACTCGGTGTCACCGTCGATGATGAGGTGAACAGCGATATTCTTTTCAAGCCGGGATTCGGAAACATTGTGGCAGAAATCGCTGAGGGAAGAGAAAGCGATGTCATTGCTGCCTTCAAGGCAATGGGACTTGAAGATTTCGTTTCAAAAGTCGGCTTTGTAAACGACAGCGCAGAGATTATCTGTGAAAATATGGTGCTTCCGATTGATGAAGCCATTGATACATGGACGGCAAAGCTCGAGAAGGTATTCCCTACCAGAGCTACTGAAAACAAAGACATCGTAAAGACAGATGTGTTTGACACAAAAGAGATTTATGTTTGCAAGAACAAAATTGCAAGACCTACAGTATTTATTCCTGTATTCCCTGGAACAAACTGTGAGTACGATTCAGCCAAAGCTTTCGAAAAAGCCGGCGCGGATACAATTGTAAAGGTATTTAAGAACAGAAACGCTGAGGACATCAGAGAGTCCGTAGCAGTCTTTGAAGAGGCAATAAGAAAGAGTCAGATAGTAATGTTCCCTGGTGGATTTTCAGCAGGAGACGAGCCTGAAGGATCGGCAAAATTCTTTGCGACAGCTTTCAGAAATGAAAAGCTTAAGGAAGCGGTAACGGACCTTCTCGACAACAGGGATGGACTTGTCCTTGGTATCTGTAACGGATTCCAGGCACTTATCAAGCTTGGACTTGTTCCTTACGGAAAAATCACGGAGCAGAAGGAGGATTCTCCGACTCTCACATACAATACCATCGGACGTCATATCTCAAAGATGGTTTACACAAAGGTGGTTACAAACAAGAGCCCATGGCTTGCAGGAGCAGAACTTGGAGCAACATACTGCAACGCAGCTTCTCACGGAGAGGGAAGATTTGTAGCGCCTAAGGAGTGGATAGACAAACTCTTTGCAGAAGGTCAGGTTGCCACCCAGTACGTTAACGAGGACGGAACACCTACCATGGATGAAGAGTGGAACGTAAACGGTTCCTACGCGGCTATCGAGGGTATCACAAGTCCTGACGGAAGAGTCCTTGGAAAGATGGCTCATGTAGAGAGAAAGGGTGAGTCAGTGGCAGTGAATATTTACGGTGAGCAGGACATGAGAATCTTCGAGAGCGGAGTAAAGTTCTTCTTATAAATGACCTAATAAGGCGGCTTAAACCCGCCAAAAATAAGAACTGTTTTATTTGTGTAAAAAATTTCAAAAAAGTTCTTGACTTAGAATAAGTGTTTTAGTATTATGAGTAGGCAGTCGCGAAAACGACTGTCAAATGGGATCTTAGCTCAGCTGGGAGAGCATCTGCCTTACAAGCAGAGGGTCACAGGTTCGAGCCCTGTAGGTCCCATTTATATGGCGAGATAGCTCAGTTGGCTAGAGCATGCGGTTCATACCCGCAGTGTCGAGGGTTC
>JAILLZ010000200.1 GCA_024692885.1 Lachnospiraceae bacterium
AAGAATTGGCAAACCCAACGGAGTCACATGAGTGACGAAGCGAGCGAGTAGAAGCTCGAAAAAAAGTGCGCATTTTACGGGCCGCTGCAGTATGTGTTTTTGAATGCTTGAATGGCAAACTAAAAAAGCATATACTGTGGGGGCTCGTTTTAAGATAAAAAGAGTAAAATTTACGAATAGAGGAAGAAACATGTACATAATTGCCGGATTGGGAAATCCCGGAAAGAAATACGAAAACACCAGACACAATGCAGGCTTTGACGTGCTCGACGTCCTGGCGGAAAAGTACGGAATCAATATTTCGGAAAAGAAGCATAAGGCGATAATAGGAAAAGGCATAATAGACGGCTGCAAGGTGATTTTGGTCAAACCCCAGACTTTTATGAATTTAAGCGGCGAGAGCATCAGGGAAATCGTGGATTATTACGATGTCGATCCTGAGGAAGAACTTGTAGTTATATCGGATGATATCACTTTGGCGCCGGGAAACTTGAGAATAAGGGCAAAGGGCTCTGCCGGAGGACACAACGGTTTAAAGAACATCATTGCTCAGCTGGGAACAGACGCGTTCAAGCGCGTTCGCGTGGGCGTTGGTGAAAAGGAAGAAGGCAGTGACCTTGTAAATCACGTGCTGGGACATATGTCTAAGGAGGAAAGGGACGACTTTTCCAAGGCTGCTGTGGATGCGGCTGATGCCGCAGTCTTGTGTATGAAAGGCGAGGTGGCGGAAGCCATGAATCGCTATAATGGAAAGAGAGTATGAAAACATTTACCGAACCATTAAAAAATCTCGCAGGAATTGAAAAACTGAATAAAGCGATTAAATCAGGGCCGGGAATCCATATGGTTTCCGGCTGTATTGATGCGGGTAAAGCACACCTTGCATACGCTTTGGGAAGCGAATATAAAAACCGTATAATCGTGACCTACGATGAGGTGCGAGCGAAAGAAATCGTGGAGGACTACAGCGTTTTTGACAGGAACGTTTTGTTTTTCCCTGCGAAGGATATTCTGTTTTATCAGGCGGATATTCACGGAAATATGTTGTCCGGAATGCGAATAAAGGTACTTGAAGCAATGGCAAAGGGCGAGAGTTTTACTTTTGTCACTACTTTTGATGCCCTTATGAACCGCACAATGTCTCCGGAGAGATTCATGGAGGCAAAGCTAACGATAAACAATGCCGATGAAATAGAGCTTGATGATTTGAAGAAAAAGCTTGTTGCCATGGGTTATGAAAATGCCTATCAGGTTGAGGTGAACGGACAGTTTTCCGTGAGGGGCGGAATCTTGGACATCTATCCTGTAAGTGATGATAATCCGTATCGTATCGAGTTTTGGGGCGATGAGGTCGACAGCATAAGAAGCTTTGACGCCGAGAGTCAGCGATCCATAGAAAACCTTGAGAGCATCGAAATCTATCCCGCTACGGACATTCTTCTCACAGAGGAGGAAATAGAAGCAGGCCTTGAAAAAGTAAAACAGGATGTTGATAGACTTTACGAGAAGCTAAGAAAGGAAATGAAGACCGAGGAGGCCTACCGACTTAAGGTCGCATGGAACGAGCTTCACAATTCGGTGTGTGACAATTCAGATTTTACGGGCATAGATTCTTATTTGCCGTACTTTACGGAAGATACCGGTTCGTTCATGGACTATTTCCCTAAGGAGGATACACTTTTCTTCCTGGATGAGGCACCGAGGTGTCTTGAGAGAGGAAGTGCCACTCAGACAGAGTTTTCCGAGAGCATGAAGCATCGTCTTGAAAAGGGCTATATCGTTCCGGGACAGATGGATGTTCTGTTTTCAAATGAGCAGATAGCGAAGGCTTTTGAAAATAAAAAGACAGTTATTCTCATGACCTTGGAGCAGAAGGTAAAGGATCTCGATGTGAAATCCAACACCTTCGTTCAGATGAAATCCATTTATCCTTACAACAGCAGCTTTGAGCTTTTGATAAAGGATTTGAAGAGATACAGCAAGCAAAAATTTGCGGTTCTTTTGATGTCAGGTTCAAGGAGCAGGGCAAAACGACTTGCCGATGATATCATGAATGAGGGCGTGAGCTGCTTTTATTCGGAGGACTATGAAAAGAAGGCAGAGCCGGGGACTGTCCAGGTTTGCTACGGAAAACTGAAAAAAGGATTTGAGTATCCTTTGATTAGTTTTGCCATTGTCACAGAGAGTGACATTTTCGGTCAGGAGAAAAAGAAGAAAAAAAGAAAGAAAAACTATGACGGAGACCATATCAACAATTTCAGCGAGCTCACCGTTGGGGATTATGTTGTACATGAAAACCATGGGCTTGGAATCTACAAGGGAATTGAAAAGATAGAGGTCGACCACGTTATAAAAGACTATATAAAGGTTGAGTATGCAAAGGGCAGCAACTTGTACATTCTTGCTACCCAGCTTGATGCGTTGCAGAAGTATTCCGGCGGTGGTGAGAACAAGAAGATTAAGTTAAACCGACTCGGAGGCAGCGAGTGGACAAAGACCAAGACAAGGGTTCAGACAGCTGTAAAAGAGATTGCAGAGGACCTTGTGGAACTGTATGCAAAGCGTCAGCAGATGCAGGGATATGTCTACGGACCGGACACAGTTTGGCAGAGAGAATTTGAGGAGCTTTTCCCATTTGAGGAAACCGATGATCAGACGGAAGCTATCGAAGCGACAAAGCGGGATATGGAGAGCACCAAGATTATGGACCGCCTCATTTGCGGAGATGTAGGATACGGAAAGACCGAAATCGCCATAAGAGCAGCGTTCAAGGCGGTTCAGGAAGGAAAGCAGGTGGCTTATCTGGTTCCTACCACTATCCTGGCCGAGCAGCACTATAACACTTTTTGCCAGAGAATGAAAGATTTCCCTGTGCAGGTTGAACTTTTGTGCCGTTTCAGAACCCCTACAGAGATAAAAAACAGTATTTCAAAGCTGAAGAAGGGTACCGCGGATATCGTTGTGGGGACTCATAGGCTTTTGTCAAAGGACGTAGTTTACAAGGATTTGGGACTTCTCATCATAGACGAGGAGCAGCGGTTTGGCGTAAGACACAAGGAACAGATAAAGAAGCTGAAAAACAACGTCGATGTTCTGACACTTACCGCGACACCAATCCCTAGAACTCTTCACATGAGTCTCGTCGGAATAAGAGATATGAGTATCTTGGAGGAAGCGCCGATGGACAGACTTCCTATCCAGACCTATGTCCTTGAGTACAACGAGGAGATGATAAGGGAGGCCATAGGGCGTGAGCTTGCCCGTGGAGGCCAGGTTTACTATGTCTTCAACCGCGTAAAGCAGATTGAGGATATGACTGCGAGAATCCGAGCGCTGGTTCCGGATGCAAACGTGGCTTTTGCTCACGGACAGATGAGCGAGCGAGAATTGGAAAACATCATGTATTCATTTATAAACGGTGAGATTGATGTGCTTGTATCCACGACCATTATAGAGACCGGACTTGATATTTCCAACGTAAATACCATTATCATTCATGATGCCGACAACCTTGGACTTTCCCAGCTATATCAGCTGAGAGGACGTGTCGGAAGATCGAGCAGAACGGCTTACGCATTTCTAATGTACAAACGGGACAAACTCCTTAAAGAGGTAGCGGAAAAGCGACTTGCCGCTATAAAGGAGTATACGGAGCTTGGAAGCGGAATTAGAATTGCCATGAGAGATTTGGAAATCCGTGGTGCAGGAAGCCTTTTGGGAGAAGTTCAGCACGGACACATTGAGGCGGTCGGATACGATCTCTACTGCAAGATGCTCAATGAGGAAGTTAAAAGGCTTAAGGGTGACATTCCGGCCGAGCAGGATTTTGAGACATCGATAGACATAGACATAGATGCGTTTATTCCGCCGACTTATATCTCGGTGGAGAGTACAAAGCTTGAGACCTACAAGCGTATTGCGACCATAGAAAATGCGACCGAGCGAGAGGAAATGACGGAAGAACTTATCGACAGATTCGGAGATCCGCCAAGGAGCGTTATGAACTTGCTTAAGATAGCGGAATACAAAGCGAAGGCTCATTCACTTTACATAACCGAGGTGTCACAAAAGAGCGAAACAATGCATTTCAAATTATTCGAAAAAGCGCCTGTGACGGTCGAGAACATTCCGGAATTTCTGGCAGGTTTCGGCGGTGCACTGAAATTCATTCCGGACAGGAAGATACCGGAGTTTGTATACACCTTAAATATGAACAGCAGACAGAAGGATGTTCCGTCCGAAGTGCTTGAAAAAATGCTTCTTGGAATGGAAGAGATGCTGTTTAATAAAAGTTGCGAAGATTAATCAAATCTTCTATAATGTAATGAGTTTTTTGGACCGGAATTATCTGGTGAATGGAGGATATTATGAAAAAAACAAAATTGAGTGCCCTTCTTTTGGCAGGAACACTTGCCCTTGGAAGCATGGCAGGATGTGGGAGTATAAATGGAAGTGCGACTGTGGCAAGCCTTGGAGACGTGAGCGTTTCGCTCGGACTTTTCAACTTTGCGGCTAAGTACACACAGGCAGGATATGACAGCATGTCAGCTTACTTTGGAGATGACATGTGGTCGCAGGATCTTTACGGAAGCGGATCTACTCTTGAAACTGATGTAAAGAACGACGTTCTTGAGTCACTTGAGAACTTAAAGCTTCTTGAGGCTCACATGGCTGATTATGACTACAGCGTATCTGAAGAGGAAACAGCAGCTATCGAAAAGGCTGCAGCTGAATTCATCGAAGCAAACGACAAAAAAGCTCTTGATACAATGGGAGCAAGCGAAGAATACATCAAAGAGTATCTCACATTAAAGACAATCGAAGCAGACCTTTCAAAAATCATCAAGGAAAGCGCTGATGTGGAAGTGACTGATGAGGAAGCAACTCAGCAGGATATAACATATGTGAAATACGATACCACTTCATACACTGACACTGACGGAAATACTGTAGAGTACACAGATGATGAGAAGGCAGGATTCAAGGCTAATGCAGAGCTTCTCGTTGCAGCCGGTGCAGGTTCATTTGATACAATGGTTGTACAGCTTGGACTTGAGACAAGCACATACACATACGGAAGCGATGATGACTACTCAACATTGCCTGAGGAAGTAATAACAGCTGCAAACGCTTTGGCCGAGGGAGAACTCTCAGATGTTGTTGAGACAGATGACGCTTACTATGTTGTAAGAAAAGACAGCACATTCAACGCCGAGGCAACAGAGGAAAAGAAAGCCGAACTTCTTGAAGAAAAGCAGGGTGCTTATTACGATGAAGTCTTGGAAGGATTCAAAAACGGCGAAGAGTGGACTGTAAATGACAGCGAATTCAAGAAGGTAAACTTCAAATACATGTACACTGAGCCAACAACCGAGACTGAAACTGAGACAACTGAGGTTACAGAGTCTGCAGAAACAGAAGCAGCAGAGACAGAAACTACAGAGTCTGCAGAAACAGAAGCTGCAGAGACAGAGGCTACAGAGTCTGCTGAAACAGAAGTCACTGAGACCGAAACAGAGACAGAATAAGGACGATGGTAAAGAATAATATTGTTCTCATAGGCATGCCGGGAGTTGGAAAAAGCACAGTTGGTGTTATCCTGGCGAAGGTTATGGGATATATGTTCGTTGATGCGGACCTTGTGATTCAGAACAAAGAAAAAAAGCTCTTAAGCGAAATTATCGCTGAAGTGGGGCCAATGGGTTTCATCGACGTTGAAAACCGCATAAACTCCGAAATAGATGCCGAGAATTCAGTTATAGCCACGGGAGGAAGCGTTGTTTACGGAAAAGAAGCAATGAATCATCTCAAAGATATCGGAATTGTGGTATACTTGAAAGTAGGATTTGATGTTTTAGAAAAGCGGTTAGGTGATATAAAGGGGAGAGGCGTGGTTTTGAAAGACGGACAAAACCTTAAAGACCTCTATGACGAGAGAATCCCGCTATACGAAAGGTATGCGGACATCGTTATCGATGAAGAAAATATGGGCATCGAAGAGACGGTTGCTACGTTAAAAGAAAAGCTGGATTCTTATTATATGCACTTGACAAAGTAAAAAAGCGGCATATAATACGCTTTTGTAGTATAAAGGCGAACGCTTTTGAGGTGTAATATGGATGAATATATTATAAAAGGCGGAACTCCGCTGGTTGGAGAGGTTACAATAGGTGGTGCAAAGAATGCAGCTCTTGCAATTCTTGCGACATCAATTATGACTGATGACACGGTTATAATTAATAATCTCCCTAAGGTAAGAGATATAAATGCCATGCTTGATGCTATTAAGAGCATCGGAGGGCATGTCGACATGATCGACGACCACACTGCAAAGATTAACGGCAGCGGAAT
>JAILLZ010000204.1 GCA_024692885.1 Lachnospiraceae bacterium
CTTTCAAAGTCTGAGTTTTCCGGAATTCTCACAAAGGGTGGAACCATCTTGGGAACATCAAGACAGCCGTTCAAATTGATGAGAACACCTGATGAAAACGGTCTCGATAAGGTCGAGGCGATGAAACAGACCTATCATAAGCTGAATCTTGGATGTCTTGTCATTCTTGGTGGAAACGGAACACAGAAGACAGCAAACCTTCTTAGAGAAGAGGGACTGAACGTTATTCATCTTCCGAAGACCATCGACAACGATATTTACGGAACAGATACAACGTTTGGTTTCCAGAGTGCAATAAATATTGCGACAGAAGCTATAGACTGCATACATACCACAGCGGCGTCGCACAACAGAGTATTTATAGTTGAGGTTATGGGACATAAGGTAGGATGGCTCACACTTCACGCCGGAATAGCAGGTGGTGCAGACATAATCCTACTTCCTGAGATACCATATGATATAAAGAAAGTTATAGCAGCCATAAATCAGAGAACAAAAGCCGGAAAAGGATTTACCATTCTGGCAGTTGCTGAGGGTGCTATTTCCAAGGAAGATGCAAAGCTTTCAAAGAAAGAGCTTAAGAAAAAACGTGAAAAATCAAAATATCCGTCAATCTCATACGAGATAGCGGACCAGATACAAAAGACCACAGGTACGGAAATCAGAGTAACGGTTCCGGGACATACTCAAAGAGGCGGAAGCCCATGCCCTTATGACAGAGTACTCTGTACAAGACTTGGTGCTGCAGCGGCACAGGCTATCCTGGACAAAGATTTTGGAAACATGATAGCTATTGTAAACGGCGAGACCAAGAGAGTACCTTTGGAGAAAGTTGCGGGTAAACTTAAAACTGTAGACCCGAAATCAAAGATTATTAAAGAAATAAAACAGATAGGTATAAGCT
Source organism: Lachnospiraceae bacterium (assembly GCA_024692885.1). GTDB lineage: Bacteria > Bacillota > Clostridia > Lachnospirales > Lachnospiraceae > JAILHT01. The sequence continues at coordinate 905 of JAILLZ010000204.1, forward strand.
TTGGCGATTAAACCTTTCTGATGAAGGAGCAATTTTGTAATGTCTTATCAGGCGCTTTACAGGAAGTTCAGACCGAAAAACTTCTCTGAAGTAAAAGGTCAGGACCACATAGTTACAACATTAAAGAATCAGATGGAAGCAGACCGAATAGGACATGCATATCTTTTCTGTGGAACAAGAGGAACGGGAAAGACAACTATTGCAAAAATATTTGCCCGCGCCGTAAACTGTGAGCATCCTGTGGACGGAAGCCCTTGCGGCGAATGCGCAAGCTGCAAGGCTGCCCTCGAAGGAAACTCCATGAATGTTATAGAAATCGACGCCGCTTCAAACAACGGTGTGGATAACATCAGAGAGATTCGTGAGGAGGTTGCCTACAGGCCGACCGAAGGCAAATACAAGGTATATATAATAGACGAGGTTCATATGTTGTCTGCGGGAGCTTTCAATGCTCTCTTAAAGACATTGGAGGAGCCGCCGGAGTATGTTATTTTCATACTTGCAACTACCGAAGTACATAAGATACCTGTGACTATACTCTCAAGATGTCAGAGATATGATTTCAGACGAATATCTGTGGACACCATCGCGGAGAGACTCTATGAACTTCTCGAGGAAGAAAAAATAGAGGCCGAGGACAAGGCTGTAAAATACATTGCAAGACAGGCGGACGGAGCATTGAGAGATGCTTTGAGCCTTCTCGATCAGTGCATAGCTTTTTACCTCGGACAGAAACTGACTTATGAAAAAGTGCTGTCTGTACTAGGAACCGTCGATGCAGAGGTTTTCAGACAGCTCTTTATGTGTGCCCTGAACATGGATGTTAAGGGCTGCATGGCAGTTGTTGCGGATATGGTCACAGAGGGACGCGAACTTGGACAGTTTGTGGTGGACTTCAACTGGTATTTGAGAAATCTTATGCTCATTAAGAGTGATGAGTCTGCAGGAGATTCCTTTGATATGTCTGAGGAGGATCTTGCGAAACTTAAAGAGGCTGCATCACTGTGCGAGTTGGATACAATAATAAGATTCATCCACGTGATGAGTGAGCTTTCAAATAATCTTAAGTATGCAAACCAGAAGAGAATACTTATAGAGATAGCACTTATCAAGCTCTGTAAACCTCAGATGGAGAGCGACAACGCAAGTCTTCTTCAGAGAATTGAACAGCTTGAAGAAAAGATAGAAAACGGTGTGGTTATGACAAAGGAGCCCGGAAACAATTTTTTTTCGGAAACTCCGGGGGAAGTGACAGAGGAAGTAACTTATGACATTGCTCTTCCGGAAGATCTTAAAGTTATAGCCGAAAAGTGGAATGATATTTTTGACAGCAGCAAAAGAGGCCTGCACGGTATAGTCAGAAGATTCTGCAAACCAACAGTCGGAAATAACAACGAGCTTGTTCTTTTGTTCAAGGACCCTATTATGGGCGGCATGCATGCCCGAGAGGACAAGATAGAAGAGATAAGGAAGATAATAGAAAAGGAAACCGGCAAAACGGCTTCCATCAGGGTTGAGATATTAGACGGCTCGACCAAATCAGAGAGCAAATATCCTGATATCAGGGATTTGATAAATAAAGAAATAGTAGTCGAGGAAGACGACGAAGAAGAGTTTTAAAAGGAGTTATACAAATGGCAAAAAGAGGCGGATTCGGCGGCGGAATGCCGGGAAACATGAATAATCTTATGAAGCAGGCGCAGAGAATGCAGCGTCAGATGGAAGAGGCTCAGAAGGAGCTTGAGGAAAAAGAAGTGACAGGAACAGCCGGTGGCGGTGCTGTCAGCGTTACGGTATCCGGAAAAAGAGAAGTTACAGCAGTAAAGCTTGCTGAAGAGGTTGTTGATCCGGATGATATTGAGATGCTTGAGGATCTCATTATGGCGGCAACAAACGAGGCTTTGAGAAATCTTGATGAGGTTTCAAACGCATCAATGTCCAAAATAACCGGAGGAATGGGAAATCTTCCATTTTAAGGAAGGATAGTTATGGAATACTACAGCGGTCAGATAAATCGACTGATAGAAGAACTTTCGCTTCTGCCGGGAATAGGAACAAAGACAGCGCAGAGATTGGCTTTTCATATTTTGAACATGCCTGAAGATGGCGTGGAAAGATTGTCGAAGGCAATTGTCGAGGCAAAAAAGAATGTAAGATATTGCACATGCTGTTTTACTTTGACAGATTCGGATGTGTGTCCGATATGTAAAAATCCGGCGAGAAACCATAAGCAGATAATGGTTGTGGAAAACACCAGGGACTTGGCTGCTTATGAAAAAACAAAAAAATATGAGGGTGTATATCATGTGCTCCACGGAGCGATATCACCCATGCTTGGCATAGGTCCGAACGATATAAAATTAAAGGAGCTCATGAAACGTCTCGAAGAGGATGTGGATGAGGTTATTATAGCAACCAATTCCAGCCTGGAAGGCGAAACAACTGCGATGTATATCAGCAAGCTTGTGAAACCGACAGGCATTAAGGTGACAAGAATAGCCAGCGGAGTCCCTGTGGGAGGAGATCTTGAATACATAGACGAGGTTACACTTCTCAGGGCACTTGAAGGACGCTCAGAGCTTTAAATAAGGATTTGTTATGACGGACATCAGAAATAGCAATATCAGGCCTGTAAAGGCCGATATGGAGGGCATACAGAAAAAGATAGATGCCCACAGACGTAAGGTTACCATAATAATAGTTGCAATAGTTTGTGTAATAGCCCTGTTATTTGTGGGCTATTATTTTTACAGCAATTCAAAAAGCTACACGGATTACGCTGTTAAAAGCAGAGTGGAGAGAAATGACGGTACCGCAAATTACGAAAGATTTGCAGGATATCTTCTCAAGTACAACAACGACGGAGCGGCATGCTACGATCTCAAAAACAACGGAATCTGGAATCAGGCTTTTGAAATGCAGGAGCCTATAGTAAAGATAAACGGAAACTATGTGGCAATAGCCGATCGTGAAGGAACAAAGGTTTATATCTTTGATACTACCGGTCAGGTGGGAACCATCACTACAAACAATGTAATAGAAAATATATCCGTGGCCGCACAGGGTACGGTTGCCGTGCTTATGGAAGAGAAGGGCACAAGCTATATCAAACTGTACGACAAGACCGGAAACAATCTTGCTTCAGGAGCTATACATCTCTCAAACGGAAGCTTTCCGATGATTCTTGCTCTTTCGGATGATGCGACCAAAATGGGAGTCAGCATACTTGATATAAGTAAGGGCGAAGTGGCTACAACCATTGCCTTTTATAACTTTGGTTCGGTTGGACAGAGTGAGATAGATAATATAGTAGGTTCATATACATACACAGGCCATCTCATCCCGGAAATCTTTTTCACATCATCTGACAGAATGATAGCTGTTGGTGATCAGATGATGGTCATCTACACGGGAAGTCAAAGACCTGAAGAAAAAGATATGATAGCGCTGGATGGCGAGGCATCATCTGTTTTCCATGACGATAAATACATAGGCTTGGTCTATGAAGAGGAAGAGATGGAAGAGGATGTGCTGAAGGTGTACAACATCGAAGGCGAGAAAAAGCTGGAGATGAATGTAGTGTCAGGTTTCGAGAGGGCATACTTTCTTGAAAGTCATGAGGTTTGCATGCTGTCGGACAGCCGCGCGTACATTTATACACTTGCGGGAAAACAGAAGTTTTATAATAACTTTGATGATGCGATTTATTATGTATTTTCCGGAAGACTGTGGATAAGCTACAGTTTTGTGCTTAAAGATTTTACGGAAAATGTAATACTGAAGTAAAATATTCGGTGGTTGAAACATACCACCGATTTTCACTTGGTGGACACATTCAAGATGTAGAGTGTGTTCGTAAATAAAAGAGAATTAATTCTGCACCATGAAAAACTGGAATTATAGATGATTTTATGAGATGGTGTCGGTTAAACAGAAAGGTACAAGATGAATCTATTCGGGTTTGAGGTTGGAAGTTTGAATATCCTCCTTGTTTTGGTTTTGTTGGGAATTGCGATCTCAACAGTGGAAGGGTACAGAAGAGGCGCTTTGAAGTGTCTTTTCACGTTGGTGGCATGGATTGTTGCAATAGTATTGGTTGCCACGATAAATCCTTATGTAACATCGCTGATAGAAGACTACACAACTATTGATGAAAGCATCGAGGGAAGCGTGGAGGATTTCCTTAGAACAAACGAGAAAAAAGCTTTGAGTATATCCGAGGATGATGACGAGGAAGAGGTAAAGGACACAACTACAGGCTTACTTACGGAAAAGGGAGTGGACCTTCCGGGCATGGTTCTGGATTTCCTTACACAGGGAGTGGTAAAGAGTGTGGATGACATGATAGAAAACTCCGGAGTATACACCGCGGTTGCTGAGAGTGTGGCACACTTTATTGTGAAGGGACTTTCCTTCATAGCCACTTGGATTATAGTGTGGGTATTGTTTGCAATTATAAATCATACCCTCGATTTGGTTTCATACATTCCTATTATAGGTGGCGCGAACCAAATTCTCGGAGCGGCAGCAGGAGCTGCAAGAGGACTTCTTATAGTCTGGTTTGCTTTTTATGTAATATCTTTGATGTGCACCACACCAATTGGAGCGACATGTATATCTCAAATCAGAAGCTCGTTCATCCTGACCTGGCTTTATGAAAACAATTTGCTTTTGCAGGCAGTGATAAGCTTGTTTGGAAAAAGTTGATATTGAATTTGCACATGAAAAAGGGGCAGTACCGCGTAACGGTAAGGCTCCTTATTTTATTGTAAACATGGGAAAAAGGTAGTACAATAGTAACACCTATCATTTGGTCGAGACATTTTGGGGAGATATTGTATGATATCAAAAGTTGAGAGGGATTTTTACGAAAAACTTCAGATTCCACTGGTGTTATTTGATCTGTCAGACGGGAAATTACATGCCGAACTGATTTCTGACGGTTTATGTGACGTGGGCACCAAAGACAGGGAAACTTTCATTCGACAGCTTAATTTGGATTTGTATACGCAGGTTCATCCGGATGACAAAGCGTGGCTGAAACATGATATCACTACTTTTGTCCAGCGAATGAGCGACCTGGATGTTGTTTATCGCAACAAGATAAATAATGGTGAAGGATATCGAATGGTACACATGATAGGAAAATGGCAGCCTATGGATGATGGGACGGAAATGGTTTGTTTTTCCTACTATGACATGATTGAATCAGAGGGGAAGCTTGAGAAGCTATTTTCTGACAACATAGATGAGGAGAACGACAAACTGTATCGTGATACTTTAACGGGATTGCATAATGTTGCGTACTTCAGACAATTTTCAGATGACCATTTGCAGACTCTTTGTTCCGAGGAAAAGCAGCCTGTACTTATATATATTAATGTAAATTCGTTACATGATTACAACACACAGTACGGATACTCGAGAGGGGACGCATTATTGCAGCTTTACGCATCGCAAATCAAGGAACAGTTCCCGGATGCTTTGATTGCACGAGCCGTAGATGACCATTTTATTATCATAGACGATTTTGAAAGTGAAGAACTTATCGAGAATAAGATTAAAACCATCAATGATAAAGTTCAAAAGACAGCTTACGGAATTCCCCTTGGAATTCATGTGGGAGTGTGCAAAGTTGATTCGAAAATGAAAGCGGCCAATGCGGTGGATTGCGCCAGAATGGCCTTGGACAATATTGGCGATGACCTCAGCACCGTTTGTTATTTTACCCTCCTGAAATGGAGAAACAACACCGGAAAAGGCATTATATATTGGAACACTTTGCAGAGGCTATGGAAAAGGAATGGATTAAACCATATTATCAAGCCATTGTAAGAACAAGTACCGGTAAATACACTATTTTAGAATCTCTTGCCAGATGGATAGACCCGGAATACGGAATGATACCGCCAAATGAGTTTATTCCTGTTCTTTCACATTATCATAAGCTTCACGAGCTGGATTTGTATATGGTGGAACATGTCTGCAGAAATTATGAAAAGGTAAAACTTGCCGGATTTCCGATACTTCAGGTGACAATAAATTTTTCAGCACAGGACTTCGATCATGTAGATGTTGTGAAGGAATTGAACAGTATACTGGAACGATATGGCGTAAGCAGGAAGTGTATTATTGTGGAAATAACTGAGCAGGATCTCGCTAAAGCCACAGAGAATTTTCTTGTACAGCTCGAAAGAATACGCGAAGAAGGCTACAAACTGTGGATTGACGATTTTGGAAGTGGGTATTCATCCTTGAGTGTGTTCAGTCAGTATAAATTCGACAGAATCAAATTCGATATGGAATTGATCCGCCATCTGGATGATAACAACGGTGCAAACAGAAAGATTCTGCGCGCTTTTGTGAAGCTTTGCAGGGAGATGAATATACATACCCTTGCAGAGGGAGTTGAGACAGAAGAACATCTGAAGTATTTGAAAGAAATAGACTGCGAAATGGTACAGGGATATCTGTTTAATAAACCGAGTGATTTTGATACCACTATTAGCGACTACAAGGATATTAAAACTGTTGAATTCGAATCGGCTGAAGAGAGGGAAGAGATGAATGCGAATTGGCTTAGTGTAAAATGAACACGAAGTGATAAAAACAAGCAATTTAATCTGTGATTAAAAGACGTAAAAGCCGATGGAATAAGGGGTTGGGAAAACACAGAAAAATAACCTGGTAAAAAAATAAAAAAAAATCAAAAAAGTTGTTGACAGACCTAAACCATTTTGTTATATTAAATGAGCTGTCGCAAGAGAGCAAAACAAACACACAGAACATTGAAAACTGAACAGTGAATTAACCTTGAAATTCTTTGAGAACAAACAAAGAACCAAACCAAGTAAAACAAGGAAAAAACGTCAAG
>JAILLZ010000229.1 GCA_024692885.1 Lachnospiraceae bacterium
TAAAGGTTCGTATAACAGCGGCTTATGAATATGACTTGATAGGAGAATTGGTATGAATCTTCCAAATAAAATAACTGTATTTCGTGTAATTCTGATTCCTTTCTTTGTGTTTTTCATGCTTTATGATGGATTTGGAAAAAACGGAAACTATATAGCACTTGCCATATTTATTATTGCAAGTCTTACTGACATGATAGACGGCAAGATTGCCAGAAAATACAATCTTGTAACCAATTTCGGTAAATTCATGGATCCTTTGGCAGACAAGCTTTTGGTTTCTGCTGCACTTATTTGCCTTGTGGCAAATGGGAAGCTTGCAACATGGATTGTTATTATCATAATCAGCCGAGAATTTTTCATAAGCGGTTTCAGAGAGGTCGCTGCTGACCGAGGAGTTGTCATTGCGGCAAGCTACTGGGGAAAGTTTAAGACAACTTTCCAGATGCTTATGATTATCGTTCTTATCCTTGATATTGAAATGCCTGTATTTGTTGTACTTGGACAGATTCTGACATATATAGCACTTGCACTTACCATCATTTCCATGATTGATTATGTTGCAAAAAACAGAGCTGTATTAAAGGATAATGACTAGAGGATTAGTTTATGAGAGTTATAGCAGGAGAAAAAAGGAGTCTTAAGCTTGTAGCCCCGGAAGGTTTGGATACCAGACCAACCACAGACAGGATTAAGGAAACTCTTTTTAATATTTTACAGAACGACGTGCCGGGATGCTTTTTTCTCGATCTGTTTGCGGGAAGCGGACAGATGGGAATTGAGGCATTGAGCCGTGGCGCTAATTATTGTGTTTTTGTAGAGAACGGAAAACAGCCAATCGAATGCATCGAAAAGAACATAAAGACCTGTGGATTTGAAAAAGAATCTCAGGTTTTAAAGACAGATGTTTTGTCGGCGCTTCGCACGCTTGAAGGTAAATATCATTTTGGCGTCGTTTTCATGGACCCGCCTTATGCGAAGGGCATGGAGAGAGACGTTTTGAATTACCTCACATCTTCATCTTTGATAAACGAGGATACAATCATCGTCGTTGAGGCTGACGATCATACAAAGTTCGACTATCTCGAAGATATGGGGTTGGTTGCTTACAGATACAAAAAATACAAGACAAACATGCATGTATTTATAAAAAGAAAATAGGTTTGAGGGATTTATACGAATGAAAAGAGCAATTTATCCGGGTAGTTTTGACCCGGTTACCTTCGGTCATGAGGACATGATTTTGAGATCCGCGGCAATTGTCGATGAACTATATGTTGCGGTGCTGAATAACAGCTCAAAAAATCCATTGTTTTCGGTAGATGAACGTGTTAGTATGTTAAGAGAGCTTACTCGCGATATACCAAATGTTGTGGTTACTAGTTTTGACGGTCTCCTTATCGACTATATGAAGGAGATTGACGCGAACATAATTGTCCGTGGACTCAGAGCTGTTACAGACTTTGAGTATGAGCTCCAAATTGCGGAGATTAATCGCGTTGAGTCACCGACTGTGGAAACCATTTTCCTTACAGCGAGCCCGAATCTTTCTTATTTGAGTTCAAGTATAGTAAGGGAGTTTGCTTTATATGGCGGCGATATAAGTAAGCTTGTTCCTGAGCAGTTTGTTGAGAGAATATATGCTAAGTATGACATCAAGAAAAGAGGAGCAAAGAATTGAGTAGCAGAATAGAACAGATTATTGATGAAATCGAGGAATATATTGAGGATTGTAAACCTCAGATGTTATCTTCAGGTTCAAAGATAGTAGTTAACAAAGATGAGATTCTTGAACTTATCCAGGAACTCAGACAGAAGACACCTGAGGAAATCAGACGATATCAGAAGATAATTAGCAATCAGGAAGCTATTTTGGCAGATGCCAGAGTAAAGGCCGAAGAGATTGTTAATCAGGCTCAGATTGATACATCCAGACTTGTCAGTGAGCATGAAATCATGCAACAGGCATACGTTCAGGCAAATGAGATTGTCATGAAGTCTACACAGCAGGCTCAGGGCATTCTTGACCAGGCAACAAATGAGGCAAACGGTATCAGGGAAAGTGCAATGGCATACCTTGATGACATGCTTAAAAATCTGGAGAATATCATCAAGGGTGCAATTAACGAGAATAATTCAAAGGCTGAGAAACTCAACGGCTCTCTTCAAAGCTATCTTGATGTTATAGTTGCAAACAGAGCTGAAATGAATCCGCCTGCAGAGGAAGCTGCACCTGAAGCTGATAAAACAGGAGCAGAGAAGGCTGAGTCAAACGAAAAATCAGCAGAATAAATATTATGACATCAGGCTTTTATAAGCTTGGTGTCTTTTTTTGAGAAAGGAAGTAATAAAATGGCAGTTTTGGAAGGACTTAAACCGGAGAAAGTATTTAGTGTATTTGAGGAAATCTGTAATATTCCTCATGGTTCGTATGATGTTGAGAGAATAAGCAATTATCTTGTTGATTTTGCAAAAGAGCATTCTCTAAGATATATTCAGGACGAAGATTTCAATGTCATAATTTTCAAAGACGCTTCAGAAGGATATGAAGATAAAGATCCTGTTATCCTTCAGGGACATATGGATATGGTTTGTGAGAAAGAGGCAGGTGTCGATATAGATTTCTCTAAGGATCCGCTTGATATCTATATTGACGGTGACTTTATCAAAGCCAGAGGAACCACATTGGGTGGCGATGACGGAATAGCTATAGCTTATGCTCTTGCAATTCTTGCAGATGACAGCTTAAAGCATCCTGCTCTTGAAGTTGTAATCACCGTAAACGAAGAGGTTGGACTTCTCGGTGCTGATTCAATTGATTTATCCGAGCTTAAAGGCCACACTCTTATAAATATGGATTCTGAAGATGAGGGTATCTTCCTCACAAGTTGTGCCGGCGGAACAGGTTTCATAATGAATATCCCTGTTTCCAGAGTAGAGAGAAGCGGAATGAGATGTAATCTTAAGGTGGATGGACTTCTCGGAGGACATTCCGGAGGAGAGATTCACAAAGAGAGAGCAAATGCCATTATCGTTATCGGCAGAGTATTAAAGGCTATTGCCAGTGAGGTTCCTGTTGCACTCGAAACTCTTTCCGGCGGTCTTAAAGACAATGCAATTCCAAGAGAGACAAACGCATCATTTGTAGTACCGGCAGATGCCGTTGATGCTTTAAAAGAAACAGTTGAGAAAGTTAAAGCAGAACTTAAAAACGAATATCGTGTTTCAGACCCTGATATAAATGTCACATTGACAACAGAGGGTGAGGAGACCTGTACAGCGGTAGATCAGACTTCTTTGGAGAAGATTCTTTTCTTCCTAAGAAATATTCCTAACGGTTTGCAGAATATGAGCATGGATATCGAGGGACTTGTAGAGACATCTCTCAATGCCGGAATAATGAATCTTACAGAAGATAATTTCATGGTTATGGATTCTGTTCGAAGCTCTGTGACATCAAGAAAATACGAGCTTGTAGACAGACTTTCATACCTTACGGAATTCCTTGGCGGAGAAGCTCATATGGAGGGAGATTATCCTGCATGGGAATACAGTGAAAAATCCGAGTTGCGTGAAAAGATAGCAGGGGTTTATGAGTACATGTACGGCAAGAAGCCTGTATTTGAAGCTATCCATGCCGGCCTTGAGTGCGGAATTCTTTCTCCGAAGATTAAGAACATGGATGCGGTATCAATGGGTCCTGATATGTACGATATACATACACCTTCAGAGAGACTTTCCATTTCATCAACTGCCAGATGTTATAACTTTATAGTTGAGCTTTTGGCATCTATGTAATTTGTTTGGAACGAAATATGGGATCTAATATCAGACTTGATAAAATCCTTTCAAATCTTGGTTACGGCACCCGAAGCGAAATTAAAAAGGCTGTAAAAAAGGGTGCGGTGACCGTGAACGGAATCGTTGTAAAAAGCCCGGAACAAAAGGTTTCTTCGGACGATGTAATCGCATATGAAGGAAGAATCATCGATTCCAGGGAACATGTCTACTACATGTTAAATAAGCCTTCCGGCTGCATTACCGCAAAAGAGGAAGGCTGTGATACGGTCTTTGGGTACATTGATGACGGAAGAAAAGGACTGTTTGCTGTAGGAAGACTTGATAAAGATACGGAAGGTCTTCTTTTGATCACTGATGACGGTGAATTTGATCATCGATTGATGAGTCCGGCCCATCATGTGGAAAAGGAATACGAAGCAGTTATTGATGCGCCTATAGATGAGAATCTTATTGAACTTTTCTCAGAAGGTGTAGACATTGGAGATGAAAAGCTGACTAAGCCCGCAAAACTGGTGATTCTCGAGAATGCAAATGAAAGATGTTTGATAAGGCTTTACATTACTGAACGTCGTTACCATCAGGTCAAAAGAATGTTTGAAGCTTTTAGCAGAAAGGTGGTAGCACTAAAGAGAATCAGAATAGGTGCCTTGGCATTGGATGAAAGTTTGAAGCCGGGAGAATACAGAGAGCTGACAGACGAAGAAATCGAACTTTTAATGAAGGGCTAGCATCATAGATTGCTTGTTATACGAGGATTTAATGAAAGAATTTACCATAAGACCTGATGAAGCCGGACAGCGTTTTGATAAGTATTTAAAAAAGCTTTTAAAGGACGCAAATTCCGGATTTATATATAAAATGCTTAGAAAAAAGAATATCGTACTAAACGGTAAGAAGTCTGACGGAACCGATATTCTTTCCGTTGGAGATACGGTAAAGCTGTTTCTGTCGGATGATACTTTTTCAAAGTTTTCATCTGCTGAAGATACAAAAGAGAAGCTTGATTCGCTCCCAAATTGGGATGAGAACAGGCCTCCTTTTGATATCATCTATGAAGATGACGATATTGTAGTCATTAATAAGCCTGCAGGTTTGTTGTCTCAAAAAGCTGATGTCTACGATGTGTCATGCAATGAATACATTCTCGCATATCTGTTGCATTCAAAAAAGATTTCGGAAGAATCCATGAAGACGTTCAGACCTTCTGTTTTGAACAGGCTTGACAGAAATACCTCGGGTATTCTTTTGGCAGGCAAGACCTTAAGCGGTTCTCAAAAGATGTCTGAAGCATTGAAAGACAGATCGGTTCATAAGTTTTATTATACGTTGGTTTCCGGAAAAGTAAGTGAAGCAATGACTGTTGAAGCTTATCTGCTTCATGATGAGAAGACAAACAAGGTAAATATATACGACAGACAGGTAGATGGTTCAAAGAAGATAATCACTCGTTACAAGCCGGTTGATTTTAAAAATGATGTTACTCTTCTTGAGATCGAGCTTATAACGGGAAGAACACATCAGATTAGAGCGCATCTCGCTTCTTTGGGACATCCTATTATAGGTGATACCAAATACGGAAATAAAAACGTAAACAAGCAGTTTCGCGATGCTTATGGAGTTAAGCACCAGCTTTTACACGCGCATAAACTTGTATTGGAAGACGGTACGTCTATAGAGTGCGAACCACCTGCAATTTTTAAGCGTGTTATAAACTGAGTAAACTCTTAGCTTGGAATTATATTATTAACGGAGAGGGTATTTGAATGGCAACATGGAGTACCAGGGGGCTCAGGGGTTCTGCCCTTGAGGAATATATAAATCTTACAAACGAATTATATCTTGAAAATAATCTGGCACTTATTCAAAAAGTGCCTACTCCAATTACCCCAATAAATATAGATAAGAAAACCAGACATATCACTTTGGCGTATTTTGATCAGAAAAGTACCGTCGATTA
>JAILLZ010000247.1 GCA_024692885.1 Lachnospiraceae bacterium
GCGGTTACATAGAGATTCTTCTGGAAAAGTACAATCTGGGAGAGTTCGTCACAGATATTGAGTGCTACGGAAATAACAAAAAAGGAAAAGCTGACAACATCAAGCTTTTGGTTGAGAGAAACGGCCTGAAAAACCCTGTCTACGTGGGAGACACGGCAGGAGACAAGGCAGCCTGCGATGAAGCCGGCGTACCATTTATTTTTGCATCATACGGATTTGGTGAGGCAGAAGGAATAGCAAAAATAGACGAGTTTAGGGAGTTATTGAAATTTGAAGAGATGTAATATTATTAGAACTTTAATTATTTCGGTTTTTGTACTTTGCGCAATGACTTTGGCTGAAAATTTTGACGCATTAAATATTGCAGGTAACGTCGGAAGTGCGACAACCGTTTACGCTGCATCATCAGACAATCCATGCAAGATTACTTCTTGTGTATTGAGCAGCAAGACGAAGGTTACCGTAAAGGCCAAGCTTACCAAGAAGACAAAGGCCATGGGAAAGAAACTTTATCTCATAGCGCTTCCAACCTACAGTGCAGCGGAGAAGAATACTTCCGTGAAGCCGGTGGCAAGCGCAAAGCTGAAGCTTGGAACCATAAAGTTTACCGCAAGTCTCAACAAGGATAAAAAGACTTCTATCCTTTACAGCAGATTTGTTATTGCATACAAAAACGGAAGCAAGTACAGGATAATAAGCAACAGCTATTACATAACCAATCCTGAAAAACTTGCGACCCTCACCTCGGACTATCCGAAGACCACTTCGAAAAAAGGACTTCAGTCGGAGGGAATAAATGATGCACTTGATCTTGGAATCAAAAATGCTGTTTTGAATCTCACTTTAAACAGTGTGTTCAGTTCTGCAGCAGAGGGTGGTACAGCTTATTCCTACAAGGGAAAAACTTACTATTTCAATGAGTCACTTTTGGCAAACTACGACAGTCAGATAGCAAGATACAACGAGAATGGTTGCAAGGTCACTTTTATCATCCTGCTTTCAATTTCGGATTCTCACAATGTATCAAACATGATGTACAGTGGCGGAAGTCTGGCCAAGTTTTCCGGAATAAAGATGACAAGCAAATCCGGAGCTCTCCAGTTCGAGGCTGCCATGACTTACCTTGGAAAACGTTACGGCCAGAGATCACACTGCGTTTCGGGATGGATTTTGGGAAATGAGATAGACTCAGCCTGCGTGTGGAATTACGGCGGAGGAAAATCTCTTACTGCATATATTCAGAACTATGTAAGATCCTTCAGAGTAATGCAGACCGCTGTTACCAGTGTAAATAAATATGCCAAGGCATATGTGAGTGTGGACAATTATTGGAACAAGGATTACGACGGAAACGGAAGAAAGTATTTCTCCACGAAAAAGACTTTGGATGCGGTTTATTCAAAACTCAAGTCCGAGGGACTCATTAGCTGGAACGTGGCATATCACTGCTATTCACAGGGAATGTATGACCCATACTTCTGGGATGATTCTCAGGCAACAAACAATTACAATACAACAATTATTACATTCAAAAACCTGAATATTCTTACCAAGTATATAAAGAAGAATTACGGAAAGAACGTGAAGGTAATGCTTTCAGAGCAGTCATTTGACTCAAGACCTCACGGAGAATTAGGACAGGCCGCAACCTATGCCTATGCATATTATATTGCGGAAGGAAATTCCATGATAGATTACTTTATTTATGGAAGACATGTGGACAACACGGCAGAGGGATACAAGTGGGGACTCCTGCAGAGCAACGGCCAGAGAAGAGCAATATGGGAAGTGTTCCAGTACATAGATTCCAAGGAGGGAATTAAACTTACCAACCCGCTTTTGGACTACATAAGCACAATCTCATCATGGAATAAGGTGAGCGGTTTCAAAAAGTCAAAGTTCAACTCCATGGGTTCAAAGCTTGCTCAGGCAAAGATAACAGGCGTTAAGAGTAATGCCAAGGGAACACAGGTGACCATTACTACATCGAGAATATCCACCGCTACCGGCTACGAGCTCTATCGCTCAACCAGTGCGTCCGGAGAATATACTCTCTTAGGAAGTGTAACAAGCGGAGATGATCTGACTTACGACCTTATCGACGGAAGCGTAGAGAAGGGCAAAACCTACTACTATAAAGTCAGAATGTACAAAGTCATCCCAACGGGAGGATACCTTTACGGTAAGTATTCGTCTGCAGTATCAATAACTCCGTGATGAATTTGGCGTGGTTTTATCACGAAACTGACGATGCAAAGTGCGTGAAAATAACGGATTTTGACAACCATACCATCTATAGATTATAATCACGTAAGGTATGCCCATTGGCATAAACGACTTTTAAGGAGCGAATAGCATATTATGATGAATGGAAATATAGCAGCCACATTACTCTATGTGGTTGCTCTTGTGGTGTCTGTCTCAGGCTTCTTCTTTCTGAAGAAGAGTTCCGAAAAGCGCAATGGTTTCACCTGGCTTGTATTGAGCTATGTCACCGTACAGCTTTTCAGTGGAATGGCAGCAGGAGTCATGACACTCTTACATATCCCGGTAACCATAGTCACTCTGGGAATAATCATGCTGACAGCCGGCGTTGTCATGTGGATATATACTTATGAGTACTCAAAGAGACCGGGAAAAACCATGGCGGATGCTCTCCAGAAGTATGAGGTTGAAAAGTTTGATATCATCCTCTTTGCTTTTGTGACATTGTTTGTTGGTTATCTTTTATTCAAGTGCGTTGGTTTCCCAATCGCATGGCCTTATGCAAACACCGATGCGGGACTGCATTTAAGAGAAGCTACAACCATAGTTCGAAACAGAGCAGTAAACGGCATGTACTTCAACCATCTTCTCAATGCGTTGATAATAGAAGCCTTGGAGCCTTTCTGCCCGGTAGTGAACTGGTACAAGGCCTATGTTGTGGCAGATTGCTTCCACGTTTGGCTTGAGGCATTGGCTTTCGCCGCATTGATAAGATATTTCGTTACGGATAAAGTAAACAAGTTTTTGAGCCTTGCAGTGTTTGGCCTTTATTTCATGGGCTATGCATTCTTCTGCTTCTACTATGCCTTCGAGTATTGGGGCATGGGAACCATGATGATTGCTTTTGTTATCATGGTTTTAAGAGAGTACGAGGCTGCAAAAGTTGAGAGAAAATACACCACAGCTATGCTTATGGCAGGATGTTTCGGTCTGCCTTTAAGCTACATGCTCTTTGCGCCGTTCATCTACATTTTTGTATTTGTATGGTTGCTGGTTTTGGCAAAGAAAGAGGGAAAGATTTTCACAAAGAAAAATGTCTTTCTCATGCTTAAGGTGTTTTTGCTTCCGTGTATTTTGGGATTCTATTACTGCTACATCGATTTCTTCGTGAAGCAGGGAGATTCCGTTGCCGGCTCCATCAACAACGGTGGAGGTATGTACACCGAGCTTTACATCGACTTTGCAATGATGTTCTTGCCGGTGATCTTCTTTGTTGTGCATCACATCAGGGAAAAGAAATTCACTCTTGAATTTTGCATTTTCACCTACTGGCTCGTGCTGGTTCTCTTGATGCTGGCACTGGTTTTGAAGGACAGAGTATCACCTTATTACTACTACAAATTCTATTATCCGATGTGGCTTCTATCCTGGATGGTTACCATGCAGGTTGTGGTTCATTGGCAGAAGTACATGAGAGAGATGCTCATAACATACGTGGCTCTTTACGGAGGACTTTTGGTTTTCTGTTTCGGAAACATCGAGTACAGGATTTTTACCTCCGATGACAACATCACCACAGGTTATCACTCTGCAGCACTTTTTACCCTCTATTCATGGGGAAAAAACCAGATTGCCGTGGAGCACAACGAGCAACCTGCTGACATGATGGAACTCTACAACTGGATAATCGAAAACCTCGGTGACGAGGATGTCATCATTCCGATACTTACAGATGTGAACGACTACGGTGACGCATATCTCTACGAGGGAATCGTAGGTTGGGACTGCGGCATGTACTACGGTTGGAGATACACTGACGAGGAAGTTTGGGAGAGAATCGAGAACGAAGGGGTGAACTATGTCACCATTCTGAAATCCTCACAGTATTTTGAGAGACATGAAGCTGAGATTTACGACATGAACATCGCATTCGAGAATGATGCGGGATATGTGATCTCGGTAAATTAATACCGAAAATTCGGTCTGATATGAAATGAAAACGGGACAATTATGTTCTGCTTGATTATAAAAAGAGAGAAATATGGATATTTTAAGATATTACACAAAAGAAGATTTAAAAGCATTTTCCGAAGCGGAGCAGGTAAATACTGCCGTTGAGGACCCGGATGGTATTTTTGATGCCTATCTTTCTTTGGATTCAAGACTCCTGGAGGCTGCAAAGGGCGACGGAAAAACAGGAGGAGTGTACAGATTCAGAGGAACCATAGTCTGGAAGATTGTCACACCTCTTCGCGCGGTGGTTCATCATTTCAGACTCTCACGCCAGGTATTTCAGGCCGGAGGCATGAGAGCTCTCGCGGTGAGATACAGAGATTTCTTCAATCCAAAGATTATCGCAATGAAGATAAAGAATAAGATTATGAGCACTGCGGCAGTAAGAAGCGCTAAGGGCTCAAAATACCTCGACGAGGTTATGCCGAGCGAGGAAGAAAAGGAACTTCAGAGAAATACAAAATTTGAGAAGAACGTAAAGATAAGTGTTCTTGTGCCTCTTTACAACACACCAATCAACTTCCTCAAGGATATGATTGATTCTGTTGTGAATCAGACCTACGAAAACTGGGAGCTCTGCCTTGCGGACGCCTCAGACGACAATCACCCTGAGGTTGGACAGACGGTTGAGGAGTACGTAAAGAGAGACAGCCGTATCGTTTACAAGAAGCTTGATGAGAACAAGGGGATTCCGGATAACACAAATGCCTGCATAGACATTTCATCCGGAGACTACATCAGCCTTTTCGACCATGACGATATTCTTCATCCGAGTGCTCTCTTTGAGGTTGTCAAAAAGATAAACGAGGAGAATGCCGACTTTATCTACACTGATGAGGCCACCTTCGACGGTGAGAGACTTGAGACACTTATCGCTTATCACTTTAAGCCGGATTTCGCTCCGGACAATTTGCGAGGCGTAAACTACATCTGCCACCTTACAACTTTCTCGAGAGAGCTTATGGACAAGGCCGGCAGATTCAGAACCGAGTTTAACGGAAGTCAGGATCACGATATCATCCTTCGCCTCACTTCAAAGGCAAAGGTGGTTTCCCATATACCGAAGATTCTCTATTTTTGGAGAAGCCATTCCGGAAGCACATCAAAGGATATCGGAACAAAAATGTATGCCATTGAAGCAGGTCTTAACGCCGTAGCTGAAGCTGAGACAAACAGAGGTTACAGTGCGAAGTCCTACTGTTCGCAGATTTGTCTCACTCACTACAGACTTATTTACGATCTTAAGGAGCGTCCGCTTGTTTCCATCGTGGTATTCGGAAACGACAAGGACGAGATTAAATATACACTTTGCTCCATAGCGGACAGATGTGACTATGAAAACATCGAGGTTTTGGTCACAAGCGATTCTGCCGAGAAGATGGATGAGACGGTAAAGGCAGCCTGCAACGGCGAGTACATTCTTTTTATGGGAGCAGGATCTGCACCTGTGAACAGAGATTTTGTTGAGGAATTCTTGATGCATGCCCAGAAAGAGGAAGAGGGCATCGTGTCAGGACGTGTCTTAAACAGCAAAAAGAGAATCATTCACGCGGATAAGGCTTTCGGAAAAGACCTTGATGAGCTTTTCCAGGAAACATATCCGGACGCAAGTGTTTTGGATCCGGGATTCATGGGCAGGATGTATTATGCCCACAACACTTCCGCTTCAAGCATCCAGTTTATGATGATAAAGAAGTCTCAGTTTATGGAAGTGAACGGTTTTGACATGAGATTTGGCAGCGACGGCTACGACTATGACTATGCCTTTAAGATCAGGGGCTTAGGAAAGTACGTCTGTGTAAATCCTTACGTTATGTCAATTAGAAAAGATGATATTAAAGATAGTCTCTCAGAGGAGAGCATTAAGCTTTTGAGAGAGTTACACGCAGAGGAGATAGAGAACGGGGATCCGTTTTATAATGAAAATCTGTCTTTCGGCTAGGATAGGAGATTTTAATGCTTAGCGATTTTGACCTTGAAGGAATGAGTAAACCGGAAAAGCTGGTTTACTATATAAAGAATTACGGCATGAGTTATGCCACCAAAAAGATGATGAAGAAGCTGGGATTCGCACCGGATCCTGATTCCGAATACATGGCATGGTGCAGAAGAAATTCAGAACCAAAGAGTGTGAAGAAAGCACAGATTGAAGAATTAAACGAAAAGGGTGCTTTGAAAAAGTACTGTGTCCTGCTTTCTGATGCGGACAATTCAACACATGCAAAGAGAAGCACTGCGCTTGCTTCCGTCAATGATGCCTCTTACGGATATGTAAAAGTTGTGGAGGCAGTGGACGAAAAGCAGGCTCTCGAAAACATAGACGGAGAATATGTGGTTCTCATGGAGGACGATGCTGTCCTTCTGGACGATTTCTTCATTGAGCTCGAAAAAGCTTTGAAGGAGATGCCTGATGCGGACATCATATACTCTGACGAGGATTCCGTGAATAAAAACAGAAGATTCAGACCATATTTCAAGCCTGACAGAAGCCCTATGCTTCTTTTGAATTTCCAGTACATGGGAAGCGTCTGGGTTATCAAAAGAACATTGCTTAATGACATTTTGAAGGATGAAAGTGTACGACTTCTCTGGAACCATTGGTATGCCCTGGCTCTGGAGGCTTTCAAACGCACAGATAAAATCTGTCATGTAAAGAGATGTCTGTTCTCTAACTTAAGAACTGACAGCGGTTTTGTCAGAAGCACTTCCGAGAGTCAGCTTATGTGCTTGAAAGAATATGTTTCTCGTCACAATATAGCTGCCGAAGTGACAAGCTCCGATGTGCCGGGATTTTATCATTTGAAGTACAAATTGGAGAAAAAGCCTCTTGTAAGCATCATTATTCCAAACATGGATCATATTGATGACCTTAAAAAGTGCATCGATTCCATTTTTGAAGTGAGCACTTATGAGAACGTTGAGATAATAATTGCCGAGAATAACAGTAAAGAGCAGGAGACCTTCGATTATTACAATGAGATTGTTCTCGCAAATAAGAAGGTGAAGGTTGTTTACTGGAAAGAAGAGTTTAACTATTCCGCAATCAATGACTATGCGTGCGAGGTTGCGAGAGGAGATCTCTTCCTGTTCTTAAACAACGATACACAGATAATCAACCCTGAAGCGATTGAGGAATTGGTGGCAGGAGCTATGCAGCCTGGATTCGGCGCAAGCGGTGCCCTCCTTTTCTACGGAGATGACACAATTCAGCACGCCGGTGTTATTATTGGTATGGGGGGCTTCGCGGCACATGCGCTTTGGAGCCTCACCGACAGAGATGAGAAATATTATCCTTTCTCAGTTACATCAAGAGAGATGGGCGGTGTTACCGGAGCCTGTCTCATGATGAGAAGAGAAGCTTTTGAGAAAGTCGGCGGATTTGACAGAGATTTCAGAGTTGCCTTAAACGATATTGACCTTTGCATGAAGGTGAGAGGTGCGGGCTATGAGATTCTTTTCACTCCTTATGCGAGACTTTACCATTATGAGTCAAAGTCCAGAGGCTATGAGGACACTATGGAAAAACAGGCCAGATTCCAGACGGAGATTGACCGCTTCCAGACAAAGTGGAAAAAGGAACTTGAGGCCGGAGACGAGTACTACAACGTAAATCTGACTCTCCACAGAGCGGATTATTCAATGGATATAGAATGAAGAAAAAATCAACTATACAAAATATATTTTTTAACACCTTCGGTTCTGTTTTTTACTATGGATGCCAGTGGCTTATCACAGTGCTTGTTGTCCGTATCGCAGGATACGATGAGGGTGGAAACTACAACCTTGCCATGACTTTTACCGCATGGCTTGGAGTATTTGCGCTTTACAACACGAGACAGTTTCAGGTGTCTGATGTCACCGGAGACTATCTCAACAAAACCTACATTAATTCAAGACTTATTTCATCGGGAATTGCCATTGCAGCCTGCCTTATAGCTTTGCCTTTTAATCATTATTCGAGCTATAAGTTTTTGATCATTTTAATGTATATGGTTTTCAAGATTGGCGAGGCATTTGTCGATGTTTTCCACGGTATAGACCAGAAGGCCGGAAGAATGGACCTTGTATGCTACTCGTTTATGGCGAGGGGCGTTTTGATGCTTGTGTCCTTCTGCGGAGTTCTTTATCTTACAAAGAACCAGGTTTATGCTGTTTTGGCTATGGTAATAACTACATTTGCGGTTATCTTTGCATTTGACATTCCGATGGCAAACCGTTTCAGAGACCGTGCCGAGGAAGCAAAAGCTTACAGAGAAGTCGGAAAAGATCAGTTAAAGAATCTCATGATTGTACTTTTACCGCTTGTAATTGTGGGAGTTACAAATAATCTTTCCATCACTCTTCCTAAGTATTTCCTTGAGAGATTCTTAGGTTCTGAGGCTTTGGGATATTATTCTTCGGTTGCCACACCGAGTACCGTGGTTCAGCTTGCTGCTTCGACGGTGTTTGTTCCGCTTCTCACTCCTTTGGCAGGAAAAGTACATGCTTTGGATTGGGATGGATTTTATGGTATATTAAAAAAGGTGAGCATTGCTTTTGCCGGCGCATTTGTTGTTGCCATAGTGGGAGCATACCTTTTGGGCGACTGGTTTTTAAAACTGTTGTTCCCGGGAATAGATGCTTATACATATCTTTTTGTGCCTGTAGTGGCATCTGCGCTGCTTATCAGCGTGAACGCCAGCCTCTTCTCCGTATGCACAGTTTTGAGAGAGCTTAAGGGACAGGTTGTTGTAGGCGTTGTCGGACTTTTGGTAAGTATGGCGACATCGATTTTCTTTATTCCGTCCATCGGCATGGATGGAGTGTTGGTGAGCCTCTACATAAGTCTTGGCGTACAGATAATTATAGAATTGATATGCATTATACATAAAATAAAAGTTATGAGGAGTTAAGATGGACAGAGTTGCGATTCTAATACCTTGCTACAACGAGGCAAAGACCATCACAAAGGTGGTCAGTGATTTCAAGAGAGAGATTCCCGAGGCGGTAATCTATGTTTACGACAACAATTCGACAGACGAGACTGCAAAACTTGCCGAAGAAGCAGGCGCTATCGTCCGTCATGAGTATCTTCAGGGAAAGGGCAATGTCATAAGAAGAATGTTCAGGGACATTGATGCTGAGTGCTATGTCATGACAGACGGAGATGATACATACCCTGCAGAGGCTGTCAGAGAAATGATAGCTCCTATTTTTGAAAAGAATGCGGACATGGTAGTCGGTGACAGACTTTCATCTACATATTTCACCGAGAATACCAGACCGTTCCACAACTTTGGAAACTCGCTTGTTAGAAAGAGCATCAATATGCTTTTCAAGACAGATATCAAAGATATCATGACAGGCTACAGAGCTTTTAGTTATCAGTTTGTAAAGACTTTCCCGGTACTCTCAAAAGGATTTGAGATCGAGACAGAGATGAGCATTCATGCTGCAGACAAAAACATGCAGGTGGAGAATGTCATCATTGAGTACAGAGACAGACCTGAGGGAAGTGTTTCTAAGCTCAATACATACTCAGACGGATTTAAGGTTCTCATGACGATTGTGAGACTTTATCAGACGTATCAGCCGATTCGCTTTTATGGATTTTTCTCATTCATACTTGCGCTTATCGCTGTGATTTTCCTTGTACCTGTACTTGTTGAGTACGGAAGAAGCGGACTTGTTCCTCATTTTCCTACTCTTATAGCATGCGGATTCTGCATTATTGCAGCGATTCAGTCATTTTTCGCCGGTCTTATTCTTCAGACATTCGGTCAGAAGAGCAGACAGGATTTTGAGCTTGCATTACAGAGATTTAAGTTGGAGTTTGAGAGATTAAAAAAAGAAGACTAGTGACATTGAGGAAACGATAGCATATGTATAAAAAAGAAAACAGGAGCTGGCTGAAGCATCTTGATTTCATTGCCTGCGACCTATTAATGGTCCAGCTGGCTTACATTATTGCCTACGTTATCAGATTCGGATGGCATTTGCCTTATTTCTCTGATCCATATGAGAGAATGGCTATAGTAATGCTTTTGATAGACATATCCGTTGCTTTCTTTTTCGAGCCTTACAGCGGAGTGCTGAGAAGAGGAAACTTTAAGGAACTTAGTTCATCTATCGGATATGCAACTCTGGTATTCGGAGGAAACCTCATATACATGTTCGGTACAAAGCAGTCCGAGACTTATTCCCGTAAGATGCAGTTCATCTATTGGGGAATATCGGTTGCATGTATTTTCATCGGCAGAATGGTTTTAAAGGAAATCATCCGCCACAGAAATCAGAACGAGAAGAATCTTTCCATGATGCTTCTTGTTTCAAACGAGGAACATGTTGAGGAAACAATAGAAGAGTTTGAACATCTGGCATACAAAGATTTCAGACTTGTGGGAATTGTGGTTGTAGATAAGGATATGGTTGGCGAAAGTA